>DATAHI010000051.1:0-10676 GCA_036263255.1 Oxalicibacterium sp.
GCCGTCGGCGCGATGGTGCGCAGTTCGTATCACGCCGATCAACAGGCACATGGGCTGACCGGTTCTGCTGCCGTAAACGAGTAAAAACGGGCCGGCTTCAAGCGCACCACAAGGTCCGGGCAAGCGCCATGGCGCAGTGTGAATTCACTGACAACCGACCAACACTCTCCTCCACAGATGGAACATTCCGTCGCACAGGATCCCCGACTGCTTAGACGCCTGTTGCGCGCGAAGGACCGCATGGATGCCGCGTCGCACGAAGCCTGGCCGGTGAACCGGCTGGCCGAAGTAAGCGGTGTATCGCAAGCCCACTTTGCCCGATCCTTCAAGCAGGCTTTCGGCATCCCTCCTCACCGTTATCTGCTGACGCGGCGCATCGAACGTGCAATCGCACTGTTGCGCGATACCGATTTGCCGATCACCGACATCGCTTTCCAAACCGGATGGAATAGCCTCGGCACATTTGGACGCATCTTTCGCGACATTACCGGCCAAAGTCCAAGCGCAAACAGGGAACAGGCTAGATGTATCCAGGATGGGCTCGGGCAAGTGCCGGCCTGTATCGTCTCCGCTTCCTACCGGCCCGGGCTCAAGACCGCAGTTTCGGAGAAGCGCCGCCTGGCGATCGTTGGCGAAAATGGCGCCTCTTCAACAAAGGAGGCTCCATGAGTCAGGGAATTCAGGTAGCAGGGATTTACGTTCGCGATCAGGAAGAGGCGCTTGCCTTCTACGTCGGCAAGCTGGGCTTTCTCGTTCACACCGACGTGAAAAATGGCGACTATCGTTGGCTGACGGTACAGCATCCCGAACAGCCGTTCTTTCAGCTCGGCCTGTTCAAGCCGGGACCACCGGTACACGACGACGCCACCGCACGGGCTGCGTTAGAAATCCTGGCCAAGGGTGCAATGCCGCCACTGGTATTGGTGGTTGATGATTGCCGTGCCACCTATGGCAGCATGCGCGCCCTTGGCGTGGAATTCACGCAAGACCCCATTGACCGCTATGGCACGGTCGACGCGGGATTTCGTGATCCATCAGGCAACGGTTGGAAGATGATCGAGGCGCGGCGTCAAACCGACGCATGATTGCATCAAGCCGACTGCACACACGAAACCGTCGCATTGATTCCTTCCCTCCGCGCAGCGGACAGGCAGTTTGCAGTGCGACGACCGTTCCGGTCAGGCGGCTTTGATTTCACCGCCATCCATCCGGATTGCAGAGCCCGTCATCCATTTGGCGGCCGGCGAAACGAGAAATGCCATCAACTCGGCAATTTCTTCCGGTTGCCCGTAGCGCGCAATATCCGCTACGCCAAGGAATTTCGTTTGTGCTTCCTGCACCGACATGTTGTTCGCTTCAGACCACTTGTTCAGGAAAGCTTCGCGCCTGCCGGTCATCACCGGCCCTGGCAACACGCTGTTCACCTGCACGCCGTCGTGGATGCCGCGCTCTGAAAATGCCTTCGCCAGCGACACGATTGCTGCGTTGATTGCGGCCACCGCAGCAAACGCCGCCTTGGGAACCGTTGCGGAATTACCGGAGGTAAGCACCACCGACCCCTGCGTTGCCTTCAATGCTTCCCACGCACGTATCGTCAGACGACGTGCGCCGTGGAATTTCAGCGACATGCCGGCATCCCATTGCTCATCGCTCATTTGAAACAGATCGATTTGCGGCACGTCACCCGCGATATTGACCAGCGCGTCAATGCGACCGAAACGCTCCAATGTCTGATTCACGATGGCGTCCGCCGCGGTCGCTTCACTCAGATCGACCGCGATGACCAATGCACTTGCGCCCGCTTTGGCGACTTCGCTCGCGGTGTCTTCCAGCTTGCCGGCATTCCGCGCGACCAGCACGACGTTACCGAAATCTCTTGCCAGACGAATTGCGGTCGCTCGTCCGATTCCCTGGCTTGCGCCTGTCACGATGGCTGTCTTTGTCATGATTTTTCCTCGATGTAAAAAGTTTGTTCAATCCACCAGCACAACCATCTTGCCTTTGGCCTGATTGGACTCCATTGCACGATGCGCCTCATGGATCTCGTGAAAGTGGAATACCCGTGATGGTTTCGCCTGATAGCGTCCCTCCGCGACATCGCGCGCGATATCCTGCAACGGCACATCGGATAATGGAAATTGAGGCGCGCCGAACACGAAGCTGCCGAAGAAGGTGAGATAGACGCCGCTCGCCATCTGCAGCAATGGATTGAAATCGCTGATCGGGGCCAGCCCGCCGAGCCATCCGGCCAGACAGACGCGGCCGCCGCGACGCACGATGTTGAGCGAGTCCATGACGACGCTGTTGCCGACCAGGTCGAGCACGGCATCGATTTGCCCGGTTTCTTTCAGCCGCGTCGACAAAGCCGGACCTTCCAGTTCGCAGCGCATGACGCCCAGGCTTTCCAGCATGGCGAACCGCTCCTTGCTGCGCGTCGTCGCAATGACATGCACACCCGCATTCACCGCCATGTTGATCGCCGCCTGACCGAACGACGAAGTCGCACCGCGGATCAGCAAGGTCTGGCCTTTCTTGATTTCCAGGTTGCGAAACAAGCAGGTCCATGCCGTGGCGTACGACTCCGGTATTGCGGCAAGAACTTCCCACGGCAGATCGGATTCGATCGACACGACGTTTTCGACGCAAATCTTCGTATATTCGGCATAGCTGCCGTTAACCGTGCGCCCCAAGCCTCCCATCAATGCCGCGACTTTCTGCCCGACTTTGAATTCGCCGCCCGGACATGCCTTCACGATACCGACACACTCAATACCGCTGACCGGTGCAGATTCGGCCCATTCGCCGCGGCGCATATGCATTTCCGCATGGTTGATGCCGAAGGCCTTGATCTCGATGATCACGTGGCCCGCTTCTGCTGCCGGTTCCGGCAGTTCTTGATACACCAGTCCCTCGATCGGGCCGTATTCCTTGATGACGATTGCGCGCATGATGTTGCTCCTCAAATGATTAGGAATGAATGAAATAAATGAAGTGAACGACTTAGGCGATGTCGGCCAGAAAGCTGCGGATTTCTCCGGCAATTTCGGTCGCATGCGTTTCCAGTGCAAAGTGCCCCGTGTCATAGAGCACCACTCGCGCAGCCGCGACATCACGCTTGAACGCTTCGGCTCCGGCCGGCAGAAAGAATGGATCGTTGCGGCCCCATACCGCCAGCAGCTTCGGCTGATGCTGGCGGAAGTAGGACTGGAATTCGGGATAGAGCGCCACGTTGCTTGCGTAGTCGAGAAATAAATCCAACTGCACTTCGTGCGCGCCCGATCGCGTCATGTAGAAATCGTCGAGGGAATAACCGTCGGGCGACACCGCCGTCTGGTCCGGCACGCCGTGCGTGTACTGCCACAGCGTCGTCTCCGGCAGCAACAAGGTCCGTAATGCATCGCGATTGGCAGTGCTCGGATCCTGCCAGTATTTGCGGATCGGATTCCAGCCGTCGCTCAAGCCTTCCGCATAGGCATTGCCGTTTTGCGTGACGATGGCCGTCACGCGCTCGGGATGCTTGAGCGCGAGACGCAAACCCACCGGCGACCCGTAATCAAAAATGTAAATGCCGAAACGCTGTAGACGCAGCACTTCTGTAAAACGCGACACCACGTTCGCGAGATTTTCGAAGGTGTAGGCAAAGCGCTCTCGCGGCAGCAATTCCGTGCGGCCAAATCCCGGCAGATCCGGCGCAATCAGATGAAAGCGATCTGCCAGCTGCGGAATCAGTTCGCGAAACATATGGCTGCTGCTGGGAAAGCCGTGCAGCAACAGCAGCACGGGATTTCCCGCCTGACCGGCTTCACGATAAAAGACTTCCAGACCATCGACAGCGACCTTCTTGTGACGTACTTGACGCATGACCACTCCTTGATGGAAATAACCACATTGATGACGGATTTGAGGTTACACGCCATGCAGTAACCTGTCAAATAGTTTTTTAAAGGTTATCGCAAAACACGGCCGCGCTATGTCTGGGGAGGCCTTCATCGCTGAGCCCACCGCATGCTCTTGCGATTACCGCGAATTTGAAAGAATGCGAGGCCTTCCGGAAGAGGCCGAATCCTTTCTCATAAATGTAACTTGTATTAGACAATTAAATAGGTTAGCATCAAGAGGAACACACGATGGAGCAAACATGAATGCGAACAATCAGCCTGCACCGATGTTTTTGGCGGACGCGTTGGGACTGGATTTCTTGAATTCGATTGCGACACCGGTCGATACGCCGGTGGAGTGGATCGCCTCTGGCGAGGACTTGCTGAATTGGTTGCAGAAGGCGGGGCTGGTGCCCAACGATGTACTGGAAATGCTGCGCGAAAGCGCCGGCCCGGGTGAGCTGGACGCAATTGCCGCACAGGCCCGCAGCATTCGCGAATGGTTCCGCGCTTTCGTTATCGAGCACAAGGGCAAGCCGATATCGGCGAGCGCGCTGATGGAACTGGATCCGCTGAACAAACTGCTTGCGCGCGACGAAGGCTATGGCCAGATCGTCGCAACCGATCGTCGGCACCCGATGCAAGGCTTAAAATTCGAGGCCCTGCGCCGTTGGCGTTCACCGGAAGCGCTTCTATTCCCGATCGCGAAGGCGATGGCCGATCTGGTGTGCCAGGAAGATTTCACTTATGTGAAGGCCTGCGAGGGTCCGGCATGCACGCTGCTGTTTGTCGACAAGACCAAGGGCCACGCACGCAGATGGTGCAGCATGGCGATCTGCGGCAATCGCGCCAAGCAGGCGGCACATCGGTCACGGCACAAGGCAAAGTAGTCCCGCGTGCCGTTGCAATAGCTGTACGCCGATAAATCGGTATACTCTGCGCCCATGCCGCGGCAGCGCCGCCGCGTGCGCCACTCAGGGAAAAGCCAATGAGCAACGCCGACTCGCAAAAAATCAATTCGCCGGGCACCGTGCTGTTCGCCAGCCTGATCGGCACCACGATCGAATTCTTCGACTTCTACATCTACGCGACCGCCGCGGTGCTGGTCTTCCCCAAGCTGTTTTTCCCTTCATCGAGCGCAACCGCGGCAATCCTGCAGTCGCTGGCGACCTTTGCAATCGCCTTTTTCGCCCGTCCAGTCGGTTCCGCGGTGTTCGGCCACTACGGTGACCGCATCGGCCGCAAGGCGACGCTGGTCGCCGCATTGCTGACGATGGGCGTGTCGACCGTGGCGATCGGTCTGCTGCCGACGTACGAAACCATCGGCACGCTGGCGCCGCTGCTGCTGGCGCTGTGCCGCTTCGGACAAGGCCTGGGATTGGGCGGCGAATGGGGCGGCGCCGTATTGCTCGCTACCGAGAACGCTCCGCCGGGCAAGGTCGCGTGGTATGGCTGCTTTCCGCAGCTGGGTGCGCCACTCGGCTTTCTGCTGTCCGGCGGCATCTTCCTGCTGCTGAGCGAAGTTTTGAGCGATGCGCAATTTTTCAGCTATGGCTGGCGCATTCCCTTCATTGCCAGTGCGGTGCTCGTGATCATCGGGCTGTACATCCGCCTGAAGATCACCGAAACGCCGGCGTTCCAGGAAGTGATCGATCACGGCGAACGTGTAAAGGTGCCGATCGCAACGGTCGGCCGCGAGCATGCGCGCATGCTGGTTCTCGGTACCGTGATTGCGTTGGCGACGTTCGTGCTGTTCTATCTGATGACAGTATTCGCCTTGAGTTGGGGTACCACCGCGCTCGGCTACTCCCGCATGGATTTTCTGCTGGCGCAACTCTTTGCGGTGCTCTTCTTTGCGCTGACGATCCCGGTCTCCGCCTTGCTGGCTGACCGCTATGGACGGCGCATCACGCTGATCCTGGTGACGATCGCGATCATCGTGTTCGGCCTGCTGATGGCGCCGCTGTTCGTCGCCAACAGCATGGCTGGCGTGATCGTCTTCCTGTCGGTCGGCCTCGCCTTGATGGGCATGACCTACGGCCCGCTCGGCACCATGCTGTCGGAATTGTTTCCGCCGGCGATCCGCTATACCGGCGTATCGCTGACCTTCAATCTAGGCGGCATCTTCGGCGCTTCGCTGGCGCCTTACGCAGCGACCTGGCTCGCGACGCACTACGGCCTCAGCCACGTCGGCTACTACCTGTCGATTTCAGCCGGACTCACGCTGCTCGCGTTGCTGCTGGTCGGCCGCTCGGTGCACCAGACGGGAAAATAAGCGGTCCGAAATAAAAACGCCCGCACCTCTTGCGAGGGCGGGCGCAGAGGCGCGGCGAACTCAGTTCGCAGGCAGGCGCCTTAACTGCGGTTGCGCTGCAATGCTGTCGAACTGCACGTGGCTGGCGTCCACCTTGAAGACGCTGACGGTCGCAGCCAGGTTTCCAGCCTGTTCCTTCAAAGCCGCCGCTGCAGCGGCCGCCTCTTCCACCAGCGCGGCATTCTGCTGCGTCACCTGATCCATTTGCACAATCGCGGTATTGACCTGCTCGATGCCGGCGCTCTGTTCCTGGCTGGCAGCGAGGATTTCGCTCATGATGTCCGTTACGTGTTTCACGCTGTCAACGACTTCCGTCATCGTTTGACCGGCCTGTGCGACCAGCCGGCTGCCGGTGCCGACCTTGTCGACCGAATCATCGATCAGCGACTTGATTTCCTTCGCCGCATTCGCGGAACGCTGCGCTAGGCTACGCACTTCGCTTGCGACCACCGCAAAGCCGCGGCCCTGCTCGCCGGCGCGCGCCGCTTCCACTGCGGCATTCAATGCCAGGATGTTGGTCTGGAAGGCGATGCCATCGATGACGCCGATGATGTCGACGATGCGCTTGGCCGATTCGTCGATGGCGTTCATCGTGGTAACCACTTCCGTCACCACGCCGCCGCCGCGCACTGCGACTTCGGAAGCAGAAATTGCCAGCTGATTTGCCTGACGGGCATTGTCCGCGTTCTGCTTGACCGTCGAAGTGAGTTCTTCCATCGACGACGCCGTTTCTTCCAGTGACGCCGCCTGCTGCTCGGTGCGGCTCGACAGATCGAGATTACCGGCTGCGATCTGGGTGGTCGCGGTGCCGATGGAAAGACTGCCCTCGCGCACTTTCGTGACGGTTTCTGTCAAGCGCGTCTGCATTTTTCGCAACCCCTCCATGAGGCGGCCCATCTCGTTTTTCGATTTGACGTCAATGCGGCGCGTCAAGTCGCCATCTGCAATCGACTCGAAGTGCACCAGCATTTCCTGCAGCGGACCGTTGATGGCGCGGATCAGGAGAAAAGCCGATACGCCGACCGCAATCAAGCCGGCCAGCACGCCAAAGATCGCTGCCATGCGAATGCGTTCATACAAGCGCTGGCTCGCTTCGTATCCCTCTTGTGCGCCCTTGGTCTGCACCGCGATCAGCGCGTCGGCGCTCTTTTGCAGCGCCGAATTCAAGACGGCCGCGCGCTGCATCAGAATGCCGTTTGCCTCATCGGCATGACGTCCACGCAGTGCGGCGATCAGGTCCTGGTTCAGCTCTTTCAGATACGCATTCCGCTTTTCGGTCACATCGGCGGCAAGCTTCTTCTCGCCATCATCCGCAGGAAGCGCCAGATACTTTTGCCACGCCTCGTCTGCCTGTGCATAAAAGTTTTCGGCACGCTTGATCGTGTCATCAATGTTCGCCTCGTTGAGCTGCATGGCAACACGGCTTAGCGCAGTGCGCGCCTGCAGCTGACGCTCCATCATGGTGTGGATCGCATCCGACGACGGCATCTGGTTGGTATACATGTTTTGTATGGTTGCATTCGTCGCCTGCAGACCGAACACGCCCATGATGCCGCCGATGACGAGCATGGCTCCCATGAAGCTCATCGTGAGGACCAGACGCAATTTGATCGAAAGATTATTTAGCATGATTGACTCGCTTTGCCGGTTGTAATGACAACGCCGTTTCGGCGCGATGGTGTGGCACATACCGACACTTCACCGTCGCAGATCGGCGCTTGTTTCCTTATGGAAATCTGAAATGAAGTATATAGACGCGAGAAAGCGGAGTCGATCACCGGAACGACAACTGTTCATAAATCGAGACAGAGTCTTGGCAAAGCGGAATGCCAGAATGACAGGACTGGCAAAAAGCTCGCCAGTCTTAAGTACCTGTAAGTTATGCGAATGAGCGACGCGCCGCGTATCGACGTTCAGGCGCGGATAGCGACGTCGTCGTCCTCTTCCTCGATCAGGAAGCCGCCGCTCTGATGCGTCCACAGCCGCGCATACAGGCCGCCGCGCGCGAGCAGTTCGCGGTGCGAACCTTCCTCCACGATGCGACCCTTGTCGAGCACGATCAGGCGGTCCATCGCCGCGATAGTCGACAGGCGATGCGCGATCGCGACTACCGTCTTGCCCTCCATCAGCTGATACAGGCTGGCCTGGATTGCCGCTTCCGCTTCGGAATCGAGCGCGCTGGTTGCTTCATCCAGCAATAGAATCGGCGCATCCTTCAGCATCACGCGGGCGATCGCGATGCGCTGGCGTTGACCGCCGGAGAGCTTGACGCCACGTTCGCCGACGTGGGCATCGTACCCCGTGCGGCCCTTCGCATCGCTCAGGCCGAGAATGAAATCGTGCGCCTCCGCGCGCTTGGCGGCGGCGATCATGTCCGCTTCGGTCGCATCGGGCCGCCCGTACAGAATATTGTCACGTACCGAGCGGTGCAGCAGCGAAGTATCCTGCGTCACCATGCCAATCTGCGCACGCAGGCTGTTTTGCGTGACATGCGCGACGTTCTGCCCGTCGATCAGGATGCGGCCGTTTTGCAGATCGTAGAAACGCAGCAGCAGGTTGACGATGGTGGACTTGCCGGCGCCGGAGCGGCCGACCAAACCGACCTTCTCGCCGGGACGTATCGTCAGGTTCAGGTCGTCGATCACGGTATGCGAACCGCCGTAGGTAAAGCTGATGTGTTCGAACTTGAGTTCGCCGCTCGTGACCTTCAGCGGCACGGCATCCGGCGCATCGTTGACGGCATGGGCGCGCGACAAGGTATTGATGCCGTCCTGTACAGTGCCGACCTGTTCGAACAGCGTCGACATTTCCCACATCACCCAGTGCGACATGCCGTTCAGGCGCAGCGCCATTGCCGTTGCGGCGGCCACCGCGCCGACGCCGATCTGCCCCTGCGTCCACAGCCACAGCGATACGCCCGTGGTACCAAGAATCAGCATCATGCTCAGCGCATGGTTGACGATCTCGAAGCGGCTGACCAGACGCATCTGCCCATGGACCGTGCCCATGAATTCCTGCATGGCGCCCCGCGCATACGCCGCTTCACGTCCGGCATGCGAAAAAAGTTTGACGGTACTGATATTGGTGTACGCGTCGGTGATGCGCCCTGTCATCAGCGAGCGCGCATCGGCCTGATGCCGCGACACGTGCGACAGGCGCGGCACAAAGTAGCGCAGCGAACAGCAATAGCAGAAGGCCCAGGCGAGAAACGGTACCAGCAGCCAGCGGTCGAAAGTGCCTACCACGCTGACCAGCGTGATGAAATAGATCACCACGAACACCAGAATGTCGCCCGTGATCATGCACACTTCGCGCACCGCCAGTGCAGTTTGCATGACCTTGGTCGCCACGCGACCGGCAAACTCGTCCTGGTAGAAGGACATGCTTTGATTCAGCATCAGGCGATGGAAATTCCAGCGCAAGCGCATCGGAAAGTTTCCCGCCAGCGTCTGATGCTTGACGATGGTCTGGAAAGCGACCACCACCGTGCTAAACAGCACCAATCCGCCGAGCAGCAGCAAGGTGCTTCTTTCTTGCTGCCACAACATTGCAGGCTCGACCTTGCTTAGCCAGTCCACCACATAGCCCATCATCGCGAACAGCATGGCTTCGAACGCGCCGGTCGCGGCGGTCAGCAGCGTCATCGCCAGCATGTATCGGCGCGCGCCGCGCATGCCCTCCCAGATGAAGGCGAGAAAGCCCTTCGGCGGCGTCATCGGCGCCTCTTCCGTGTACGGGTACAGCAACTTTTCAAACCAGCCCAGCATGTACTTCTCCGAAACCTGTGCGCCGTGTCGCGCGCAAAACGTCGATTATCCTCCAGCCGCCCGCAGTTCGCCTGCGTCGCTTGGACATTCGCAGTCCTTCGGCTACTCTACGGGCATCCGACAACACATAGGCTTGCCATGCTCATCGCAAAACTTCTCCACGTCCTCGGCTTCACCGTCTGGGTCGGCGGTATGTTCTTCGCGCATAACGCCTTGCGTCCTTCCGCCGCCGCGCTGCTGCAGCCGCCGCAGCGCCTGCCTTTACTCGCGGCGACGCTGGGCCGCTTCTTCAAATGGGTATGGGTTGCGATCGCGCTGATTCTGGGCAGCGGCGGCGCCATGATGGCCAAGCTCGTGCAGCCACCGCCGTACGTGACGCTGATGGCAGTGATCGGCGTGATCATGATGCTGATCTTTGCGCACATCTTCTTTGCGCCGAACCGGCGCCTGCAGCGTGCAGTCGCCGCGCAAGACTGGCCGGCCGGCGCCGCCGCAATGGCGCAGATCCGCGTCCTGGTCTTCGTCAATCTGGTGCTCGGCATGCTGACGATCGTCGTCGGCGTACTCGGGCCGCTGACTTTGTAAAGCTGTTTTTGCAGGAGGCTTGCGTTCGGCTTGCACGTGCGAACGCCATCACGGAGTGACCGGTCGAAGGATCGCGTCTCGCAGTGCCGCAGCGGCCGCATCCTCCCTGCATCCCTGAAAGGAACATTGCCA
>DATAHI010000052.1:0-3682 GCA_036263255.1 Oxalicibacterium sp.
TCATCACGAATGAGAGCGTCAAGACGCTGGCGCTGAAGGAAGGCATGCGCGCCTCCGCACTGATCAAGGCATCGCACATTATCCTCGCAGTGCCGGCCTAGGTTTATCCACTTCACATCGCGATCATCATGAAGACATTTCCTCGCCTGCTCACTGGCCTGTTGATGCTGGCCTTGGCTGCTTCCGCCTTCGCCGATGAAGTCCAGGTCGCGGTTGCCGCAAATTTCACCGCGCCGATGAAAGCGATCGCCGCTGATTTCGAAAGGACCACCGGCCACAAGGCCATGCTCTCCTTCGGTTCCACTGGCAAGTTCTATGCGCAGATCAAGAACGGCGCGCCTTTCGACGTCTTCCTCGCCGCGGACGATGAAACGCCGGCCAGACTGGAAAAGGAAAACGGCATCTTGCCCGGCTCACGCTTCACTTATGCGACCGGCAAGCTGGCCTTGTGGTCGCCGAAGCCCGGCTATGTGGATGCCAAGGGCGATGTATTGAAGAAAGGCGACTTCGCACATCTCGCGATCGCATCGCCCAAGCTCGCGCCCTATGGCGCCGCTGCGGTGGAAACCCTGAACAAGCTCGGCCTGTACGATGCGCTGCAAGCAAAGCTGGTGACCGGCGAGAGCATTGCGCAGACCTTCAGCTTCGTTTCGACCGGCAATGCGGAACTCGGTTTCGTCGCGCTATCGCAAGTCTATGAAAACGGCCAGATCAAGAGCGGCTCCGGCTGGATCGTCCCAGCCGACCTGCATAGCGCGATCCGCCAGGACGCGGTCATCCTCGCGCACGGCAAGGACAACAAGGCCGCTGAAGCACTGGCTGCGTATCTGAAGTCCAAACCGGCGAAGGCGGTGATCCGCTCCTTCGGCTATGACCTGTAATCGAAAAAGCCGACGACCTTGCTCAACGACCCGAACATCGCCGCCGTCATTCTGACGCTCAAGCTCGCCGGCCTCACCACGCTGATCCTGCTGGTCATTGGCACGCCGATCGCATGGTGGTTGGCGCGCACACGCTCATGGTGGAAGGGGCCGATTGGTGCGATGGTTGCGTTGCCGCTGGTGCTGCCGCCCAGCGTGATCGGCTTCTATCTGCTGGTGCTGCTCGGCCCCAACGGTCCCGTCGGACAGCTCACGCAATCGCTCGGCCTTGGTACGCTGCCCTTCACTTTTGCGGGCTTGGTCGTCGGGTCAATCGTGTATTCGATGCCGTTCGTGGTGCAGCCGATTCAGAATGCATTTGAGGCGGTAGGCGAACGTCCTTTGGAAGTGGCCGCGACCTTGCGTGCATCGCCGCTGGATACTTTTTTCACGGTCGTCTTGCCGCTCGCAAGACCTGGCTATCTGACGGCGATCGTGATGGGCTTTGCGCATACCGTTGGCGAATTCGGCGTGGTGCTAATGATCGGCGGAAATATCCCGGACAAGACGCGTCTTGTATCAGTGCAAATCTACGATCACGTCGAAGCGCTGGAATTCGCGCAGGCGCATTGGCTGTCCGCCGGCATGGTGGCCTTTTCATTGCTGGTGCTGATTGCGCTGTACACGCTCAATCCGACTGGGAGGCGCGCATGAGTGCAAGCGGCGAAATAGCCGGCGGCATACGTGCACGCTTTGCGGTGAACTACAGCGGCTTCGCACTGACCTGCGATCTGCACTTACCGGGACGCGGCGTCAGTGCACTGTTCGGGCCGTCAGGTTCGGGCAAGACGACCTGCCTACGCGTGTTAGCCGGGCTGGAGCGCGCCTCGGATGCGTACATCGAAATCAACGGTGATGTCTGGCAGGACGACGTGCGCGGCATTTTTCTTGCGCCGCATCGTCGTGCGATCGGTTACGTCTTTCAGGAAGCGAGTTTGTTCGCACATCTCGACGTGCGCGGCAATCTCGAATACGGCATGCGGCGCATTCCTCCCTCCTCGCGCAGAGTGCCGCTTGATCGTGTGATCGAACTGCTGGATATCGGCCATCTGCAGCAACGCAAGCCTGAAAAATTGTCAGGCGGCGAACGTCAGCGCGTTGCCATTGCGCGCGCGCTGGCAACGAGCCCGCGTGTCCTGTTGATGGATGAACCGCTGGCGGCACTCGATCTCAGGCGCAAGGCGGAAATCATGCCGTATCTCGAACGCTTGCATGACGAACTGGATATTCCTGTGCTTTACGTGAGCCACGCGCCCGATGAAGTCGCACGACTGGCCGATCATCTCGTGTTGCTGGAAGCCGGCAAGGTGCGCGCAAGCGGCGCAACCGGCGATCTGCTGACGCGGCTGGATCTCGACATTGCGCATGGCGATGCCGCGGCTGCAGTCGTCTCTGCAACCATCGTTGCGTACGATTCAAACTTTCACCTTAGCACTGCGCAATTCGTCGGCGGTGAATTGCTGCTGGCGCAGCAGGATGCCGGCATTGGCCAGCCCGTTCGAATCAGGATTCAAGCGCGCGACGTGAGCCTGAGTTTGACGCCCGCACGCGACAGCAGCATTCTCAACATCATTCCGGCCACCGTTGTCGAGATGGTCGACGATGGGGCAGGGCAAGTAATGCTGGGATTGGATGCAAACGGAGCACGCCTGCTGTCGCGCATCACGCGCAAGTCCGCTGACACAATGCAGCTCGCGCCGGGCTGTGCCGTCTACGCGCAAATCAAGGGCGTCGCCATTCTGCGGTAACGGTGCCGCTCAGCCGGGCTGCGGTGCTGCTTGCTTGATATGGCCGAAGGCTTCCGACAACAGAAGAATTTTGCCGGTGTCAGTGGAATCGTAGCCTGCCAGGCCGGTGATCACCTTGCGGAAGTAGCCGGACTGCACGACCGTAATCACGTGCTGGATCAGCGGATCGTCCATCATCGCAATCGGCAGCGCCATGAAATAGCGTTCCTTCACGAGCGGAATGAAATCCAGCGAAAAACGATGCGCTGCGGTTTGCACGCCGATGCCAACGTCCGCCATGCCGCTGGCAATATAGGCGGCCACTGCGGAGTGCGTAAATTCGTTGCTCTGATAGCCTTCGATATCGTTCGATGAAATCCCCGCGCCATCGAGCATCAGTTCCAGCAGCATCCGCGTGCCGGAGCCAGCGGCGCGATTGACGAAGCGCACGCCATCGCGTGTCAGATCCTGCAGGCTCGTGATCTTCTTTGGATTGCCGGGCGAAACCATGAGTCCCTGTGTTCGCACGGCCAGATGTACCAGGCAATGCTCGCGCGGATGCAGCCATTGCGCGTAACGCTCGACGGCCTTCTTTTCATACTCCCCGAGCGGCACATGGAAACCGGCCAAGTCGCACTCGCGGCGAGACAAGGCGGCGACCGCATCCGTGCTGTTGCGATAGCGCAAGTCCACTGGCAGATTCGCTTCGGTCAACTGATGCAACAACGCGTCCACCGCAAAGCCGTGGCTGGCATCCAGACGCAAGGGCTTGGTTTTTCCGACCAGCGTTTTGCCGATCTCGTTTTCTAGTTCGGACGCCAGACTTTCCAGCGTCGGCGACAGACGGGCGCGAATCCGGCGATCGGCCCAGATCAGTTTTTCCGCCAGCGGCGTCAGCGTGGTACCGCGCCCGCGATCGGTGTTCAGCAACGGCGTGCCGAATAGTTTTTCCACATCCCGCAGCAATCCCCAGGAGTATCGATACGACAGGCCGACCTATGTTGCGGCCTTCGAAATCGATCCGGTCTTTTGAAT
>DATAHI010000053.1:0-13563 GCA_036263255.1 Oxalicibacterium sp.
CAGCTTGCGTCGCCTGTCGCAATTCAGCCGGCGTTATTGATGCTGTCCAGCGGCCAGCGTGGACGGACGTTGAACGCATAATCGCGCTTCGCCGCATCCGGATTCAACTGCAGGCGCATGGCGCCGGCAAACGCAATCATCGCGCCATTGTCGGTACAGAACTCCAGCTCGGGATAAAAGACCTTGAAACGTTTCTTGCTGGCGGCCGCGTTCAGCGATGCGCGCAGCTGGCTGTTGGCGCCGACGCCGCCGGCAATCACCAGCCGCTTCAGTCCGGTCTGCTTCAGGGCGTTCATGCATTTTGCGGTCAGCACATCGACGATGGCATCGACGAAGGCGCGCGCGATGTTGGCCTTGTCCTGTTCGCAGATGTTGGCCGGGTGATTTTTCACGACGGTCAGCACCGCAGTCTTCAGGCCGGAAAAACTGAAATCGAGATTCTTGGAATGCAGCATCGGACGCGGCAGCGTGTAGGCGTTCGGATCGCCGAATTCCGCCATGCGTGAAATCGCCGGACCGCCCGGATAGCCGAGTCCCAATAGCTTGGCCGATTTGTCGAAAGCTTCGCCGGCTGCATCGTCCACCGTTTCGCCCAACATTTCATATTGGCCGACACCGTCGACGCGCATCAATTGCGTGTGGCCGCCGGACACCAGCAAGGCGACGAATGGAAATTCCGGAGGCTCGCTCGCCAGCAAAGGCGACAGCAGATGCCCTTCCAGGTGATGCACACCGAGCACGGGCTTGTCGAGTGCGAGACCGAGGCCGCAGGCAACCGATGCACCGACCAGCAATGCGCCGGCCAGT
The DNA here is from genome assembly GCA_036263255.1 of Oxalicibacterium sp. Lineage (GTDB taxonomy): Bacteria > Pseudomonadota > Gammaproteobacteria > Burkholderiales > Burkholderiaceae_D > Oxalicibacterium. The sequence goes on from DATAHI010000053.1 coordinate 808, forward strand.
CCCGGACCTTGCGTGTAGGCGATGGCATCGACATCGGCGTGTTGCACACCGCTTTGCGCAAATACTTGTTCCATCAACGGAATGGCACGGCGGATATGGTCGCGCGAGGCCAGTTCCGGCACGACGCCGCCGTATTCCTCGTGCATCTTCACCTGCGAATGCAAGGCGTGACCGAGCAGGCCGCGTTTTGTGTCATACAAGGCGAGCCCTGTTTCGTCACAGGAGGATTCGATACCGAGAACGAGCATGAGGAATCGTGAGGGGCGTAATGCCGAAAGCCGAATGGCGCCGGGTGGTGCATTTCTTGCGTGCGATTGTAGCGTATTTGCCACCGCGGCTTTTTGCCGCTGCACAAGCGATGACTTTTCAACCACAAGCCGATCCTCACGCCCGCTCACTGCGCATCGTGGTCGTCAACACGCTGGCCGACGGCGAAGCCGATGCCCAGGCGCTGGAGCAGGACGAGCGCGCGCGCGCCTTGCGCATCGGCCTGCTCGAAGCCGGCTACAACATCGTTGCGGCTTTCCCGGCCGATATGCATCTCCCGGATCGTGTCGCGCAATTGCAGCCGGACATGATCATCATCGACGCCGAATCCGATGCGCGCGATGTGCTCGAGCATGTGGTGATGGCGACGCGCGAGGCGCCGCGCCCCATCGTGCTGTTTACCGAAGACCAGGATAAATCGAGCATGGAGGCGGCGATGGCCGCCGGGGTGTCGGCCTACATCGTTGCGGGTCTGTCGTCCGAACGCGTGAAGCCGGTGCTAGACGTGGCACTGGCGCGCTTCAATGCCGACCAGAAACTGCGCAATGAACTATCCGATACCAAGATCAAGCTGGCCGAGCGCAAGACGATCGAGCGCGCCAAGGGCCTGCTGATGGAGCGCCACCGCATTTCCGAGGACGAGGCTTACGCGAAGCTGCGCCGCATGGCGATGGACAAGAATCTGAAGCTGTCGGAACTCGCCCAGCGCGTATTGGATATCGCCGACCTGCTTGGTTAGCAATACGGTATGCCAGATGCATTATTTTGTCGCAAGGCGTGTAGCGCGTGCACGGAAAAGGCGCATGCGCGGTGCAACAATCGTTAATGCATGATTGCGGAGGAATAGAAAGAGCTGGCACGGTCATTGCTGCATGAGAAATGCACTAATGACGGTGCAAAGGATTTACAGGCGTTGCGGCCAATGGCGGCTGCAACGATGGGACAAAGGCGTCCGTGTTGCGCGAGCAGGTGCTCGCAGCACACGGACGCCTTTTTATTTGCGCATCCTTCAGGGGAAACCATGACGACAAACGACAACAGCATCAACAGCAAGCGACGCAACTTCATCAAGGTAGGTGCCACGGCAGCTGCTGCAGCCTTTAGCGGATTGTCGACCAAAGGCGTGTGGGCGGCCGGCTCCGACAAACCGGAGAAGGAAGAGGTCAAGGTCGGTTTCATTCCGCTCACCGACTGTGCCTCGGTGGTGATGGCATCGGTGCTGGGCTTCGACAAAAAGTACGGTATCAAGATCACGCCGAGCAAGGAATCGTCCTGGGCCGGCGTGCGCGACAAGCTGGTCAATGGCGAACTCGATGCTTCGCACGTGCTGTATGGACTGATCTACGGCGTGCATGAAGGCATCGGCGGACCGAAGAAGGACATGGCCGTGCTAATGAGCCTGAACAACAATGGACAGGCCATCACGCTGTCGAAAAAACTGGCGGACGCCGGTGCGGTCAACGGTCAGGGTCTGGCCAAGCTGATGCAGACCGACAAGCGCGAGTACACATTTGCGCAAACCTTCCCGACCGGCACGCACGCGATGTGGCTGTATTACTGGCTGGCGACCTACGGCATCAATCCGATGAAGGATGCGAAGGTCATCACCGTGCCGCCGCCACAGATGGTCGCCAATATGCGCGTCGGGAACATGGACGGCTTCTGCGTCGGTGAACCGTGGAATCATCGCGCGATTGTCGACGGCATCGGCATCACCGCTGCGACCACGCAGGATATCTGGAAGGATCATCCGGAGAAGGTTCTGGGCACGACCTCCGAATGGGTCGCGAAGAACCCGAACACTGCGCGCGCATTGACCGCTGCTGTGCTTGAAGCAGGTCGCTGGATCGATGCCTCGCTGTCGAACAAGAACAAGATGGCCGAAACGATCGCGGCGAAGTCTTACGTAAACACCTCGGTGGATGTGATCAACCAGCGCATTCTCGGCCGCTACACGAACGGCCTCGGCAAGACTTGGGACGATCCGAACTACATGAAGTTCTTCAATGAAGGCGCGGTGAACTTCCCTTATCTGTCCGATGGCATGTGGTTCATGACGCAGCACAAGCGCTGGGGTCTGATCAAGGAAGACCCGGATTATCTCGGCGTGGCGAAAGCGGTCAATCGCATCGACGTGTACAAGGAAGCGGCCGCAATGGCGAAGGTCAGCGTGCCGAAGGACGTGATGCGTACCTCGAAGCTGATCGACGGCAGCGTATGGGACGGCAAGAATCCGAAGGCCTATGCGGCTTCGTTCAAGATCAAGGTATAGGAGCGGCAATGAGCGCAATCATGGAAAACATCGCAAAACCGGTCGCTGCCAACGAAGAGCTGAACACCGCGAAGACACCGGTTTCCCCCGCCGCTGTGGTCTCCGTCGTACCTGTCACCGCAGCAAAGCGAAACCGCATGCAGCTACGGCCGATGATGCTGGCCGTGCTGCCGCCTGTCGTCGGCGTACTGTTTCTTTGCCTGGTATGGCAGATCATCTCGATCAAGAACAGCGGCATTCCATCGCCGATGCTGACGTTGAAGTCGGCCGCGGAACTGTTCGCCGATCCGTTCTATAGCAACGGACCGAACGATCAGGGCATCGGCTGGAATGTGCTCGCCTCATTGAAACGTGTCGGCATGGGTTTCGGCATGGCTGCCATCGTCGGTATTCCGCTCGGCTTCCTGATCGGCCGCTTCAAATTCCTTTCGGGCATGTTCAACCCGATCGTGAGCCTGCTGAAGCCGGTATCGCCACTGGCCTGGCTGCCCATCGGCCTGCTTGTCTTCAAGGCAGCCGATCCTGCTGCGATCTGGGCCATCTTCATCTGCTCAATCTGGCCGATGATCATCAACACCGCAATCGGCGTGCAGCGCGTACCGCAGGACTACATGAACGTGGCGCGTGTGCTGAATCTGTCCGAATGGAAGATCGTCACGAAAATCCTGTTCCCCTCCGTACTGCCCTACATGCTGACAGGCGTGCGCCTTGCGATCGGCACCGCATGGCTCGTGATCGTGGCGGCGGAAATGCTGACCGGCGGTGTCGGTATCGGCTTTTGGGTTTGGGATGAATGGAACAACCTGAACGTGGCGCACATCATCATTGCAATCGTCGTCATCGGTGTGGTCGGCCTGATCCTCGAGCAGTTGCTGGTCGGTTTGGCAAAGGCCTTCACCTACGAAGACGTAAAAAACTGAACGTAAAAAGCCGAACGTAGAAATCGGGCATGAAGCACGGAATGTTCGACATCAAAACGGAATCAAGCAAAGGAATCATCATGGATGCGATCAAGAACAAGTTTATCGAGATACAGAATGCCGAGATGAGCTTCCATACGCGCAAGGGCGTCTTCAATGCCCTGCGTGATATCAATCTTGTCGTCGGCAAGGGCGAATTCATTTCACTGATCGGGCACTCGGGCTGCGGCAAATCCACACTGTTGAACCTGATCGCAGGATTGACGCACGCAACGGGCGGCATGTTGTTGTGTGCCAATCGCGAAATCGCCGGCCCGTCGCCGGAGCGCGCAGTGGTCTTTCAGAATCATTCGCTGTTGCCGTGGCTGACCTGCTATGAAAACGTCTATCTCGCAGTCGAGCGCGTGTTTGGCAAGCTCGAGGGCAAGGCCAAGCTGAAAGAGCGAGCCAGGGCCGCGTTGGCGATGGTCGGGCTCACGCACGCCGAGCAAAAACGTCCGAATGAAATTTCGGGTGGCATGAAGCAGCGGGTCGGCATTGCACGTGCATTGGCCATGGAGCCGAAGGTATTGCTGATGGACGAACCCTTTGGGGCGCTGGATGCACTGACGCGCGCACATCTGCAGGACGAGTTGCTGAAGATCGTTGCAGCGACTGGTTCGACTGTCGTAATGGTGACGCATGATGTCGATGAGGCGGTACTGCTGTCCGATCGCATCGTCATGCTGACCAACGGCCCGTCGGCAACCATTGGCGACATTTTGCAAGTCGATTTGCCGCGGCCGCGTGAACGCGTTGCGCTCGCGCAGGACCCGAAGTACGCGCAATACCGCACTGCGGTACTAGAGTTCCTGTATCACCGTCAGGCGCATCCGGCGAAGGCGGCGTGACATGATGCGCGATCAGCTTGATTTGCAGGAGGCGGCGCTGAAGCAAGCGGCCGTCTCGCGAAAAACGGAAGCCGCAGCAGCCATGCCGATCGTCGTGCTGGACAAGATGCCGGCAGATGTCGACGCATCGGACGATATGTCGGACATCATGCCGCTTTCGGGCGAGGTGTTCGGCATGTTGATCAATCTGTCGGGTCGGCGCCGCTTTACCTCGCAGCGGTTGGTGTTGTACGCGGTGCTGGCCTCGCAGGGGCAGCCGCAGGTCGCTGCAACGGCACGGGAAGCCCTGAAGCTGTTTCGCGATGCGCACCTGTCACTGATAACGCGTGGTAACGGCTTGCCCGGCGTGTTTTGTCCGGAGCTGGAATCGGCTTATTTCGGCATGACGCAGGGCGACCGCAAGATTCGCCACTTCATCGACCTGGCGGGCCGTACGCTGAATGCGGTTGAGGACGGGCTGCAGTCAGCGCCAGCCTTGCTCGACGAGTTGGTTCAGTTCACGACGCCGCTGCTTGCTGTCCTGAACGAGATTACGGCGATCTATGAGGAACAGTCGAAAAAGCATGCACGGCTGATGCGCAAGCGCTTGCATAGCGTCATGACGAATATCGAGACCATTGCGCGCGAAGCCAAGATGGTCGCGTTCAATGCACGCATCGTGGCGGCACGCGCCGGCGAGAAGGGCAAGGAATTTGCGGTAGTGGCCGGCGTCCTGTCCGACATCACGACGGAGATCGACGAGCTGGTGCGTGTTGCACTGGACGACGCCGCAGTATGAGCGGCGGCGTCAGCGTACGATCAACAGGTACAGCAAAAGGAAATTGCAGACGATGGCGATTGCCGCGACGCCGCGCCACAACGATACCGGATCGCGTGCCGCCAGCGGTTTTGTTGCCGGCGCGGGCAGCGGTCTCGCCGCACCGCGTTCCAGTGCAAGCAGAAATTCCTCCGCGGTTTCGAAGCGATCCGTCGGATCGCGGGCTACCGCTTTCAGCAGTACGTTCTCCAGCCACAAGGGAAGATCGGGGCGATAGCGGCTCGGCGGCACCGGCTCGCCGAAGCGCGGCGATTGGAAAGGTTCGATTTCACCATAGGGGAAATGACGCGTCAGCAAAAGGTAGAGCGTCACACCGGTGGCGTACAGATCCGTTTGCGGTGATGGCGCCGCGCCGCTGAATTGTTCGGGCGCGAGGAAAGACGGTGTGCCGGCCCGTGGCGCACGCACTTCATCTTCCGCTTCCAGTCCCGATTGCGCCACGCCGAGATCGAGTATGCGCAGCTCGCCGTCGCTGCCCAGGTGAATATTGCCGGGCTTGATGTCGCGATGAATGATACTGCGCCGATGCAACGCGCCGATCGCACGCACGAGTTTCGTGCCGTGGCTAATCGCATCGGGAACGGTGAAATGCTCGCCGACATCGAGATGCTGCTGCAGCGTGCTTCCTTCATGCCAGGTAGTGAGGTAATACAGGTAGGTCTTGCGTTCCGGTGTGATGACCTGCGGGAAGAAGCGCGCAACCACGCGCTTGGCCAGCCATTCCTCATGCGCGAAAGCAGAGCGTTCGTGCTCGTCGTCGGCACGGTCGGGATGCAGGGTTTTCAGCACCAGCTTGCGTGGCGGATTGCTGCCGTGCGGTGGTTCGGTCACGCGATACAGCAGCGTCGCACTCGATGCATGGATCAATTCCTCGACGGTATAGCCGTCGATCGCTTGTCCGACCTTCAGCTTTGGCGGCACCGGCAGTTCCTGTGAATCCGATACGGCATCGCGCAGATTGATTTCGGGCAGCGCGTCGATGCGAATCGCCAGCGCGCTCAGGTTGTCGTGCGTGCCGGCCGCGAGCGCTGCGTCGAGCAGTGCGTTGGCCGCCTGCTCCGCATTGCAGCGGCCGGCGGCAAGTTCGAGCAGTTGCGCGTTCAGATCGTATTCGGTGATCGCGGACCACACGCCATCGGTGGCGAGCAGGAACACGTCGCCTTCGTGCAAGGCGCCCATGCCGTGGTCGACGGCGAGACGCGAATCGAGACCGATCGCGCGGGTGAGCACGTGCTGCATCTCCGGCCGATCCCATACGTGGTCGGTCGTCAGGCGTGCCAGCTTGCCTTCGCGCAGCAGGTACAGACGCGAGTCGCCTGCATGTGCGAAATAGTAAAAGCGGCCGCGCAGCACCAGCGCGGTCAACGTGGTCGCCATGCCGGCAAGTTCGGCGCGGATCGAACCCTGATGCTGCACCCAGCTGTTGATCGCCTTCAGTACGCGATCCAGCGCCTGCGTCACCGGCCAGGTGTCGGAGGTGGCGTAGTAATCGCCGAGTAGTCCGCGTACGGTGTATTCGGATGCCTGGCGTCCGCCTTCATTGCCCGATACGCCGTCCGCGACTGCGGCAATGACGCCCTTGCTCGACAGCTCGGGCTCGTCCGGCATCGCCATGCCGACGAAATCTTCGTTGACCGGACGTTCGCCGGCGCGCGTGGCGTGGCCGGCCGTGATTTTCAGCGACATGCGGTCAGATCTTTGCGCTTGTCATCGCAGCGCTGCCCCAGGTCGTGCGCCAGCGCTTCTTGACGAAGGTCAGTCCGAGCAGCGCGACAATCGCAAGCGAGGCGAACACGATCAGGCCGCCCTGGTAGCTGCCGGTCAATTGTTTCGAATAGCCGAGACTGGAGGCCAGATAGAAACCGCCGACGCCGCCGGCCATGCCGACCAGACCCGTCATCACGCCGATCTCCTTGCGAAAGCGCTGTGGCACCAACTGGAACACCGCACCGTTGCCGGTGCCGAGCGACAGCATTGCGAGTACGAAGACGCCGGCTGCCGTCCATGCCGATTGCAGGCCTGTACTTACGATCAGCAGGAAGGCCGCGGCCAGCATGTACATCATCGACAAGGTCTTGATGCCGCCGATGCGGTCCGCGAGGCGACCACCGAACGGGCGCACCATCGAGCCCGCAAACACGCAGGCGGCGGTGAAGTAACCGGCGTGCACCGGCGACAGGCCGTATTGGCCGTTGAAGTAAATCGTCAGCGACGATGCCAGGCCGGAGAAGCCGCCGAAGGTCACGCTATAGAAGAACATGAACCACCAAGCATCGCGATCTTTCAGCACGTTCAGATAGGAACTCAGCGATTTTGGCGCCGGCGCCGACGGCGGGTCTTTTGCAAAGACCATGTAAACAATGAATGCCACACCCAGCGGAATCAGGCACAGGCCGAATACATTAGGCCAGCCGAAGGCGATGGCAAGCGAAGGTGCGAACAGCGCGGCGAGCGCGGTGCCCGAATTGCCAGCACCGGCAATACCTAACGCCATACCTTGATGCTCCGGCGGATACCAGCGCGATGCGAGCGGCAACGCAACCGAAAATGCTGCACCCGCCACGCCGAGAATCACGCCCAGTGCAAGCACGGCGTGATAGTGATGCACGTCGCCCAGCCAGGCCCATAGCAGGCCCGACATCACGACTAGCTGGCCGATGATGCCAGCCTTTTTCGGCTGCAGGTGGTCGACCAGTACGCCCATCACGATGCGCAGCATGGCGCCAGCGAGCAATGGCGTTGCCACCATCAATCCTTTTTGCGCAGGTGTCAGGCCAATGTCCGCAGCGATCTGCACCGCCAGCGGACCGAGGATGACCCACACCATGAAGCTCAGATCGAAATAAAAGAAGGAGGCGAACAAAGTCGGCGTATGACCGGCTTTCCAGAAGGATGACTTTTGCATGAGAACTCGCGAAGTGGAAAATGAACCACAGCAAATATGCAAGCGGCATGCCACTTTAGGGCGAGCACGCACACAGAAGGAACGCCGGTGATTCGCAATGGACGGCCGCACCACCGCAATCCGATGACGCACCGCATGGGTGCGGAAATAAACGGGTATTGGTGCGAAACGAGGCTGGATGCGGTTTCGTGCACAGAAATAAAACTGGCATTTGTTTTGCTTATTTAGAGCCAGGAACAACTCTTCTGTGGGATGCAGCAATGAAAAAGATGAAATTGGTCATGGTCGGCAACGGTATGGCGGGTGTGCGCACGCTGGAGGAATTGCTCAAGATCGCACCGGATCTCTATGACATCACCGTGTTCGGTGCAGAGCCTTATGCCAACTACAACCGCATTCTGCTATCGCCGGTATTGGCGGGCGAGCAGACGGTGAAGGACATCATGCTGAACGATGTCGACTGGTATGAAGAAAATAACATCACGCTGCATCTTGGTAAGAAGATCGCGAAGATCGATCGCGTCAAACGGCTCGTGATCGCGGAAGACGGCACGACAGCGGAATACGACCGTCTGCTGCTCGCCACCGGTTCCAATCCGTTCATCCTGCCGGTGCCCGGCAAGGATCTGGACGGCGTGATCGGCTATCGCGACATCTATGACACCAACGCGATGATCGAAGCAGCCACCAAATACAAGCATGCAGTCGTGATTGGCGGCGGTCTGCTTGGTCTGGAAGCAGCGAACGGCCTGAAGCTGCGCGGCATGGACGTCACGGTCGTGCATTTGCCCGATACGCTGATGGAACGCCAGCTCGATGCGACGGCCGGCAAGATGCTGCAGAAATCGCTGGAGGATCGCGGCCTGTCCTTCCTGCTCGGTAAAAACACGCAGGAATTGCTGGGCGACGAACAAGGCCGCGTCAAGGCAGTGCGCTTTGCCGATGGCAGCGAAGTCCCGGCGCAGTTGGTGGTGATGGCGGTCGGTATTCGCCCGAATACGGCGCTGGCGGAATCGGCTGGCATCTATTGCAACCGGGGCATCGTGGTCAGCGATACGATGCAGACCTATGACCCACGCATCTATGCGGTCGGCGAATGCGTGAACCATCGCGGCACCGCGTATGGCCTGGTGGCGCCGCTGTTCGAAATGGCGAAGGTCTGCGCAAATCACCTGGCCAATTTCGGTATCGGCCGTTATCAGGGGTCGGTGACTTCGACCAAGCTGAAGGTCACCGGCATCGATCTGTTCTCGGCCGGAGATTTCCTTGGCGGCGAAGGCACGGAAGAAATCATGCTGTCCGATCCGATCGGCGGCGTCTATAAAAAGCTGGTCCTGAAAGACAACAAGCTGGTCGGTGCCTGCCTGTATGGCGATACGGTCGACGGCAGCTGGTACTTCAGCATGCTGCGCGAAGGCAAGGACGTCGGCGAGATTCGCGATGCATTGATGTTCGGCGAAGCCAACCTCAGCCGCCCTGGAGACACCGGCCACGAAGGTTTCAGCAAGGCGGCCGCGATGCCGGATACCGCGGAAGTTTGCGGTTGTAACGGTGTGTGCAAGGGCACGATCGTGAAGGCGATCAAGGAAAAAGGCCTGTTCACGATCGAGGATGTACGCAAGCATACAAAGGCATCCGCCTCCTGCGGCTCCTGTACCGGTCTGGTCGAGCAGATCATCATGGCCACGGCAGGCGGCGACTATTCCGCAGCAAACAAGGTCAAGCCGATGTGCGGTTGCACGGATCATACGCACCAGGAAGTGCGCGACGCGGTCAAGGCCAACAAGCTGCTCACGGTGGCCGACACGATGAAGTTCATGGAATGGCGCACGCCGAATGGTTGCTCGAGCTGCCGCCCGGCCATCAACTACTACCTGATCTCGACCTGGCCGCACGAAGCGAAGGACGATCCGCAATCGCGTTTCATCAACGAGCGCGCACACGCGAACATCCAGAAAGACGGCACCTTCTCCGTGATCCCTCGCATGTGGGGCGGCGAGACCAATTCGAGCGAATTGCGCCGTATTGCCGACGTGGTCGACAAGTACAAGATCCCGACCGTGAAAGTCACCGGCGGCCAGCGCATCGATTTGCTGGGCGTGAAGAAGGAGGACCTGCGCAACGTCTGGCAAGACCTCGGCATGCCGTCCGGCCTGGCGTACGCAAAAGGCTTGCGTACCGTGAAGACTTGCGTCGGTTCCGAATGGTGCCGTTTCGGTACACAGGATTCGACCCGCATGGGACAGGAACTGGAACATCAGCTGGCACGCATGTATGCGCCGCACAAGGTCAAGCTGGCAGTGTCCGGCTGCCCGCGCAACTGCGCTGAGGCAGGCATCAAGGACGTCGGTGTAATCGGCGTCGATTCCGGCTGGGAAATCTATATCGCAGGCAATGGCGGCATCAAGACCGAAGTTGCACAATTTCTGGTCAAGCTGAAGACGCACGAGGAAGTGCTGGAGTACGCCGGCGCTTTCCTGCAGCTATACCGTGAGGAAGGCTGGTACCTGGAACGAACCGTGCATTACGTCAGTCGTGTCGGCATGGATCACGTCAAGGCGAAAGTGCTGGACGACGAAGCGAATCGCAAGGCGCTGTACGAACGCCTGCTGTTCTCGCTGGAAGGCGAAGCCGATCCTTGGCACGAGCCGGAAAAAGCGCAGGTCGATACCCGCCAGTTTGCGCCGCTGAATGTTTAAGCCGCACCGATCACACTAAAGGAAGAACAAGATGTCGAATGAATGGAAAGTAATCTGCCGCGTGGACGATATCCCGGTGCTCGGTTCGCGTGTCGTGCAGCGCAAGGATCAACCGAATGTCGCCATTTTTCGCAACAGTGAAGACAAGGTCTTTGCACTGCTGGACAAATGCCCGCACAAAGGTGGCCCGCTCTCGCAGGGTATCGTGTTCGGCGAGCGCGTCGCTTGCCCGCTGCACAACTGGAGCATCGAGCTGAACTCCGGCTGCGCGGTGGCGCCGGATGAAGGCTGCACGCAGCGCTTCGCGGTAAAGGTGGAAAACGGAGAAGTCTCGCTTGATCTGCATGAATTGAACGCGCCATCCGATGTGGCGAAAGGATTGGCGGCGGCATGAGTGAAGCGACAGCTTCTGCGGTACCGGTCGCGCCCGCCAAGGTGTTGACTGAAAAGAAGGCGACCTGCTGTTACTGCGGCGTCGGCTGCGGCGTCATCGTGCAAACCGATGGCGAGCAGGTCGTCGGCGTGCGCGGCGATCCCGATCATCCGGCCAATTTCGGCCGCTTGTGCACGAAGGGCAGTACCTTGCATTTGACAGCACGCCCAGCGCTGCAGCAGCAGGCGCGTGCGCTCTATCCCGAAATGCGCTTCGTGCGCGGCCTTGAGCGCGAACGTGCTTCCTGGGATGCGACGCTTGATTTTCTCGCCAACAAGTTTGCGGAAACGATCGCGGAGCATGGCCCGGACAGCGTTGGCTTCTATATCTCCGGCCAACTGCTGACCGAGGACTATTACGTCTTCAACAAACTCGCGAAAGGCTTGATCGGTACCAACAACATCGACACCAATTCGCGGCTGTGCATGTCCAGTGCGGTGGCCGGCTACAAGCAGACGCTGGGTGCTGATGCGCCGCCAGCCTGCTACGAAGACGTCGACCTTGCTGACCTGATCTTCATCGTCGGCTCCAACACGGCTTATGCGCATCCGATTCTGTATCGGCGCATCGAGGAAGCGCGTCGCAAGAATCCGCAATTGAAAATGATCGTCGCCGATCCGCGCCGCACCGATACCGCACGCGATGCCGATCTTTTTCTGCCGATTCTGCCGGGCACGGACGTCGCGCTGTTCAACGGCATGCTGCACATCTGCCTGTGGGAAGACCTGATCGATGCCGCGTACATCGAGGCGCACACCGAAGGTTTCGCGGAGTTGAAACGCACCGTGCGCGACTACACGCCGCAAGTCGTCGCGGAAACCTGCGGCATCAGCGAGCAGGATCTGGTGCAGGCGGCGCGCTGGTTCGGCGAATCGAAGGCCGCGTTGTCCTTGTATTGCCAGGGGCTGAATCAATCTGCCAGCGGCACCGCGAAGAATGCGGCGTTGATCAATCTGCATCTGGCGACGCATCAGATCGGCCGGCCGGGCGCGGGCCCGTTCTCGCTGACGGGTCAACCGAATGCGATGGGCGGTCGCGAAGTTGGCGGATTGTCCAATTTGCTGTCTGCGCATCGCGACATGGCCAATCCGCAGCATCGTGCTGAAGTGGCAAAGCTGTGGGGACTCGATGATGTGCCCGCCACACCGGGCAAGAGCGCAGTCGAAATGTTTGAGGCGCTGCGCGACGGTGTCATCAAGATCGTCTGGATTGTCTGTACGAATCCGGCGCAATCGATGCCTGAACAGAAGATGATTCGCGAGGCGTTGAAGAAAGCCGAGCTGGTCGTCGTACAGGAAGCGTACAAGACGACCGCGACTTGCGATTATGCCGACGTGCTGCTGCCAGCCACGACGTGGAGCGAGAAGGAAGGTACGGTCACCAATTCCGAGCGCCGCATCACGCGCTTTACGCCGGTGCTCGGCAAGCCGGGCGAGACGCTGCACGATTGGGAGATCGCGATCCGCTTCGCGCATCGACTGGAGAAGTTGTGGAACCGGTCGCGTACGCTGTTCCCCTATGCGAGCGTGGAAGCCGTGTGGAATGAACATCGC
>DATAHI010000054.1:0-1910 GCA_036263255.1 Oxalicibacterium sp.
CTATTCAATCCGCCGGTACTGCCTGCGCCGATGTCTGCGGCGCAGGCCCTTTCCAGCGAGTTCATCGACGAAGGCATCGCGCTGCATGCTCTGCTGGAACGGCTTACGTACGCGCATTCCTGGCCGCCGCAATTGCCCGAAGCGGCAGCGATCGCCGCCTGGCTGCAGTGCGAGCTCGGGCTTGCCGAAACAGTGCGCGCGCAGGCAGGGACGATTCTTTCTTCCGCCGAATTGCGCCGCTTCTTCGATCCGTCGACCTTCCGTTTCGCGCGCAACGAGATGGAAATCGTGACGGCGGACGGCGTGCTGCGCTTCGACCGCATCGTGATGTTCGAAGACGCGTTATGGATTCTCGATTACAAACGCCAGTTGCTTGAGAGCGAGCGCATCGGCTATGCCCAGCAGTTGGCGCGCTATCGTGCGGCGGCACGCGAGGTGTTCATCGGCGTGGAAATTCGCAGCGCACTGATTACCTCCGACGGCAATCTGATCGAGATTCACTGAGCGAAATCCGCCGGCGCATGCCTTTTTAGCAAGGCGATTCTCTATCGGAGCCCGCTGCGTGATCGATTTTGCACGCGAAGGGCCACGCGTCACGCGATTCTATTGACTGCAAATTGCCAGCGCCTCTATAGTGGCGGGATGATTTCCGACTTCCAAACTCTTTCAGAGAAGATCAGCCAGTTGGCCGAGCTGACTCAGGCACTGCGCAGCGAGAATGCCGAATTGCGCATCAAATCCACCGCGCTCGCTGCCGAAAATGCAGAGCTGATGCAGCGTATGCAGCAGGCGCATGACCGCGTGGCGACGCTGCTGGAAAAAATCCCTGCACCGGCGCAGGACGACGAACAGGATGAGGCAGCGGCATGATTCAACTCGATGTCACCATTATGGGACAGGCGTACAAGCTCGCCTGCAAGGAAGGCGAGGAAGACGCGCTGCGCGATACGGTTTCTTACCTCGATGCAAAAATGTGTGCGATTCGCGACGCGGGCAAGATCAAGGGCAACGACCGTATTGCCGTGATGGCCGCGTTGGCGGTGACGGCGGAATTGCTCTCCACCAAGTCGCCCGATGGCCCGTTGTCCGACATGACGATGTCGGAAGTCCGTCAGAAAATCGCTGCGATGCATAGCGTGCTGGATAACGCGCTCGCGCCGCAGGAAAATCTGTTCTGATCATCGACAGAAATTCGGCGAAAAAATCAGCGAAAAATTCATCGCGAAACGCCACATAAAATCTTTTACTCCAATGCGTAATGGAGTAGACTTCAATCTCCTGCCGTGTTCGCCATTGCCATATAATCCTTGAACCATTTACGCGCAGCGGCCGCGGAAATTTGTTTGACGGGCGTGAGCGTCGCTAGTCCGATGAACCCGAAGTTGAACTAACTGCGGCCACCTTGAACCTCTTGGTTCGGGATGCCGGCAAAGCGGCACAGGCGGGGCTTTATACTGAGACGGCTGCATGAAAATGCAGCCGTTTTTTTTTCGTGCGCCGCAAACGCGCTGTGCGTTTCTCCGAGGTGATGCATGCGATATTGGCTGATGAAATCGGAACCGGACGAAGTCAGCATCGACGATGCGCTCGCGATGCCGAAGCAGACCGTCGCTTGGACCGGTGTGCGCAACTACCAGGCGCGTAATTTCATGCGCGATGCGATGCAAGTCGGCGATGGTGTGCTGTTCTATCACTCCAGCTGTGCTGTGCCCGGCGTTGCGGGGCTGGCCGAAGTCGCGAGCACGCCGTATCCGGACGACACGCAATTCGATCCTTCCAGCAAGTACTACGATCCGAAAGCGTCCAAAGAGAATCCACGCTGGATGCTGGTCGACGTACGCGTCACTGAAAAGACGCGGCTGGTGCCCCTGAGCGAGCTGCGCGTGCATCCGGATCTGACCGGCATGGTG
>DATAHI010000055.1:0-13406 GCA_036263255.1 Oxalicibacterium sp.
ATGCCTGGGGCAGGATGATACAGAAAGTACAGGCGTCGCGCCCCTACCGGAGCGCGATCAAGTTATAAATCATGAAGCGGCGCATCGGTCCGCTGCCTTGGTTAGGCAGCGCAGAGTGGCTATTTGGTTCCCGCATCCTGGATTGCTTCTGTCACCACATTCATCAGGGCATCGATCTCGAAGGGCTTGTTCAAGACTGCGTGCAGGCGCGTCGTGTCCGATGGAGGACTAGAGCTCATCAGGATAAAGGGAATGTTTTTCGTCTCCGGGTCAGCTTGTACTTTTTCGCACAGTGCGAGTCCGTCCAGTTCCGGCATCATGTAGTCCGAAACGATCACATCCGGGCGCTCGCGTTTGCACAGCGCGAGGCCTTCTCCGCCATCCTTGCCGGTTACAACGGCAAAGTCCGCGAAGGTCAGCAACGAATGCAGGGCTTCCAGCAATCGGCTGTCATCATCGACAATCAGTATCTTGCGGTTCATGGTGCCTCCACGTACCGGGCACTGTAGTCTCGCAGAGAAAATGGAAGTTCTGGAATAGGACGAGGGCGCAAGTTGCTGTAGGAACATTGGAATACCGCTTGAGGGGATTCCAGCAATTCATGACTGGGATTGGCGCCTAAAACAGACCGACGCGGGGTTCACATCAAGGCTTGTATGGCAATGCGCGTGGCGGCAGCCAACACATCTTCGCGCGGCTTGGCGTGCGGATCGGTTTGTGTGAAATAGATGGCGATGACGAAGGCCGGACCGCCGGGCGGGAGTAGCAGGGCAACGTCGTTGGTCGTGCCATAGTCGCCCGTTCCGGTCTTGTCTGCCACCAGCCAGCCACGCGGCACGCCTGCGCGGATGCGTTGTGCTCCGGTCGTATTCCCTAGCATCCACCCTCGCATTTGGCCGCGCTGCGGTTCCGCCAGCGCTTCGCCAAGCGTCAGGCGCTGCAGCGTGAACGCCATCGCTTGCGGGGTGGAGGTGTCGCGCTCGTCGCCGGGGAGCGCGGTATTGAGTTGCGGTTCCCAGCGATCGAGGCGGAAGCTTTCGTCGCCGGTGCTGCGTGCAAAACCGGTCACGGTATCCGGACCGTCCAGTTCCTTCATCAACAGGTTGGCAGCCGCGTTGTCGCTGTACTGCAGCGCGGCTGCGCACAACTCGGCGATAGTCATGCCGTCCTGCACATGCTTTTGCGTAATGGGCGCATAGCCGGCAGCCCGCACATCGTCCTGCTCGTAGCGGATACGCCGCTGCAGCAATTCGGGATCCAGCTCGCTGCGTTTCAGGATCGCGCCGACCACCACGATCTTGAAAGTGCTGCACACCGGGAAGCGTTCCTCGTCGCGGTACTGCACGCGTGTGCCGAATACCGTGTCGTACGCGAACAGACCGAGTCGGCCTCCACTGGAAGTTTCGAGTTGCACGAGTTGATCGCGTGCCTCGGAGAGCGTCAGTTCCGCCGCCTCTGCATGCGAGAGCATGCTGACGGTAGCAAATGGCGCACCAAGGGCGGACAGCAGCAGTAGACGTCGTTGCGGGGAAAAGGCCATATCGCTTTCCGGTGCGAGCATCGCTGAAATAAATGAAGCTCACATGGTAGCGCGGCTGTGCAGATCGCTGTTATGCAGCGATGACGGAGGGGTTCATGATCGCTTCAGCACTTGGTGAACAATGAAAAAAGACTGCGTCAGGCCGCTAAGGCCGTCGCAGTCTTTCTGGGACTTCTCAGGACCGGGATTATTGCGCCACGAAGCCGCCATCGACCGCCAGGCTTTGGCCGGTGAGGTAACGCGCCTTGTCGCTCGCCAGAAAGACGATGGTCTGCGCGATTTCATCCGGAGTGGCGGCACGTTTGGCCGGGATCATCGAAATGAAGCCCGCTTTTGCCTGTTCGTCGCCACCGACGAAACGGTTCAGCATTTCGGTTGCAACCGGTCCGGGGGCCACTGCATTCACACGAACGCCGGCTGCGGCACCTTCCAGCGCTGCGCTTTTCGTGATGCCTTCGACAGCATGCTTGCTTGCGGCATAGACCGAACCGCCTGCCAGGCCAACCAAGCCGGCGATTGACGAAACGTTGACGATAGCACCGGCGCCTTGCGACAGCATTGCGCGCATCTCGTGCTTGACCGACAGCAGAACGCCGAGCACGTTGGTGCTGAAGGTCGCTTCGTAGTTTTCGACGGTTTGATCGGTGATCGGACCGAGCTCGCCTTCGG
Source organism: Oxalicibacterium sp. (assembly GCA_036263255.1). GTDB lineage: Bacteria > Pseudomonadota > Gammaproteobacteria > Burkholderiales > Burkholderiaceae_D > Oxalicibacterium. The sequence continues at coordinate 2,210 of DATAHI010000055.1, forward strand.
TACCGGCGTTATTGACCGCCACGTCGATGCGGCCGAAGCGGGCGACAGCTTGTTCGACAAGATTGCGAATCTCTGCTTCGTGGCGCACATCGGCGCGAACGAATTCTGCTTCCACGCCATGTGTGCGCAGTTCGGCGGCCAGTGCCTGGCCTGCTTCATCGCGGCGGCCGCTGACAATAAGTTTGGCGCCTTCCTGTGCGAAGGCCAGTGCGGTAGCGCGACCGATGCCGGTGAGCGCGCCAGTGATCAGAACGACGGGTTGGTTTTTCATGGTGATGCTCCTTTTCGATTTGCGGGTGAATACCGTGGTGTCGGTGAGGAGCACTTTATTTAATTCCTGATGGTTGAAAAATATGAATTAAGTAATATGATTTAGTCCTTATTGGAATGAATGGGGCGGCGCGAATGGACAAGCTGCAAGCAATGAAGACCTTTGTACGCGTGGTAGAGGCGGGCAGCTTTTCCGCGGTGGCGAACGAACTGAACGCGACGCAGAGCGCGATCAGCAAGCAAGTCGCGGGGCTGGAAAAGGAACTCGGCGTCAAACTGCTGACGCGGACTACGCGCGCACTCGCACTTACCGAGGAAGGTGCCCAGTATTTCGAGCATGCGCAACGCCTGTTGTCTGATGTCGCGGAAGTGGAGGCATCGGTACGCCGTGGTAAGGATCAGCTGACCGGCTGGCTGCGCGTGGCGTCGTCGGTGGGTTTCGGCCGCATCAAGGTGCTGCCGATCGTGCACGCGTTCATGAAGCAGCACCCCTCGGTGCGGATTGACCTGCGCCTGCATGATGGCTTCATCGATCTCGTCGAACAGGGTATCGATGTCTCGATCCGTATCGGCGAATTACCCGACAGCAGCTTGATTGCGCGGCGTGTCGGCACGACGCAGCGCATGCTGCTGGCGCATCGCGATTATGTGCGCAGCGTGAAGAAGACAAGCGGGCTGCCGAAGGTGCCGGAGGATCTGATTTCGTACAACTGCCTCGTCTATACCGAACGGGCGGGACGCAACGCGTGGACCTTTACCGCAGGGCCCGGCGCGGCCGAACAGCCGGGCACGGAACATCTGGTGCGCGTGGGCGGAACACTGCAGACCAATAGCAGCGAAGTGATTCGTGCATCCGTCATGGCCGGCATGGGCATCGCTTATGCGCCCACTTGGCTTTTCGAGGAAGAAATCGTGTCAGGAGAAGTGCAGCGGCTGGTGCCCGACTGGGAATCGCCGAAGCTGCCCATTCATCTCGTGAGCCCGCCGGAAAGGCGCCATTCGTCGAAAGTAAGAGCGTTCGCGGACTACGTGAGCCAGGCCATGGCGGGACAATGAGGAGACCGGCTGCATGCTGGACGCTATCGGCTTCGCCTCGCCGTTAAGGGCAATGTCGCGGCATCTCGGGTGATTTTTCAAGCAATCGAAAGATTTTTTCCAGATCGCGCTGGGATACGGTGTCCAGCGACTTCATTGCTGGGGACAAGCTCTGGCTTTCTGCCAGGTCCATGGTGCAGGCCCTTGGAGGCCCGTGCATGTAAATGCCCAACTCATGCTGCGCGATCGCAAATATCCACGCAGTTGCCGGTATGTGGGCCGAATAGGAGCCACGCCGGTTGTGAATGGAGCTCAAGGCTTTTTGCACAAGACCTTCCACTTCACCGGACCGATGGATCAGGCAGCGGCCGAAAAATGCACGCAGATGCATGGCGGTGGCACCCAGGAATTCGCGGTAACAGACCTTGTCGCCGGACAAGCCGCGCAGCAGCAGCCAGCGCAGCCGAGCTTCGGTCTGTACGGCGTTCGCTTCCTGCTCTCGTGCTGATGAAATCCGTTCCATTGATCCCTCTGTTGGTCGAGTTTGGAAATCCATGGCGCCGTGCTGCCGCATGACGGTTTGGCCGAACGGTAGCATGGAGAATCGACGCGAAGCTTAAGGTTTGATTAAGTTGTCGGGAGCCGCGTGCGGTCAGGTCGCATCAGGCTGTTGCATTCATCCGCGTAGGAAGAGCGCACGCGTACCCGTGTGTGACTTTCCAAACCGACCGCCATAGCGTTTCGCGTTAACGTTCACCTCCATGTGACACAACGGAGAAAACCATGAAGAAGATCGTGCTGGCAGCAGCGTGCTTCGCGCTGCTCAACGCGGGAGCGCATGCAGAAGGATGCCTGAAAGGCGCAGCAGTCGGCGGCGTGGTGGGCCATGTTGCCGGTCATCACGCAGTAATCGGTGGCGCAGCGGGATGCGCTATCGGCTCGCACCGTGCGAAGAAAAAAGAAGAAGAGAAGGAAAAGAAGGAGCGTGAGCAGCACGCCCGGCAACAGCAGGAGCAGAGACAGCAGTCGGCTGAGCAGCCATCTTCGCAGTAGTAGATAAATCGCTCGCTGTCACCGGCCGCCTCATTGGATTGGCAAGGATTGCATAGGTTGTTCGATCGAAGATGAAAACTCTTCTTTCGGATGCATGCGTGAGCCGAACGTTCGACCTTGCTTAGCCTCGGTCCATGCGGCGACCTTGCGCGTCAATGAGCGGCGAACCGTCTTCCTTGCTGAACGCCATGCATTGGGGCTTGCTCAGAATATCGAGCACCAGTTCGGAAGGGCGGCACAGCTTCGTGCCCTTGTCGCCGACGACGAAGGGACGATTGATCAGGATCGGATGTGCAAGCATGGCGTCCAGCAATGCGTCATCGTCCAGCGACGAATTGTCGAGTCCGAGTTCCGCGTACGGCGCTACGTTTTGACGGAGTGTCTCGCGCACCGACAGGCCCGCATCCCGAATCAGCTGGATCAGCGTTTGCCTGGATGGCGGCGCATTGAGGTATTCGATGATGGTCGGTTCTTCACCGGTATTGCGGATCAGCGCGAGCGTATTGCGCGAGGTGCCACAAGCGGGATTGTGATAGATCGTCGTCATGTCGTCCTTGATCGATGGGATTCAGAAATGCAGCCGTATCGCCAATGCTGCGAGCGTTGCGAGCAGCACCGGCAGCGTCAACAGTGCGCCGACACGGAAGTAGTGTCCCCACGAAATGCGGATGCCTTTGCCGCTTAGTACATGCAGCCACAGCAGCGTGGCAAGACTGCCGATTGGCGTGAACTTGGGGCCGAGATCGCAGCCGATGATATTCGCGTACACCATCACCTCACGCAGCGAGCCCTGCGCGGTCGTCGCGTCGATCGCTAGCGCGCCGATCAGCACAGTCGGCATGTTGTTCATGATGGAAGACAGGAGCGCGGTCGTCACGCCGGTACCGATGGCCGCTCCCCAGATTCCATGATCGGTATAGGCGTTCAGCAATCGCGTCAGCGAGTCCGTCAATCCGGCATTGCGCAATCCATACACCACGAGATACATGCCGAGCGAAAAGACCACTACCTGCCATGGCGCCTTGCGAAGGACCTCACGCGTCGCGATCACCCGGCCTTTTGCCGCGATCGCGAGCAGGGCAATCGCGCCGGCGGCAGCCACCACGCTGACCGGAACGCCGACTCCTTCCAGCCAGAAAAATCCGATCAATAGCAAAGCCATCACCCACCAACCGGCAATGAATGTGGCACGGTCGCGAATCGCTTCCTCGGGTTTCTTCAGCTGCTGCCGATCATAGGCAGCCGGAATGTCGCGCCTGAAATACCAAAACAGCACAAGCAGGCTCGCGCCGACGGACACAATATCGACCGGCACCATCACAGACGCATAGCGCGCGAAGCCGATCCGGAAGAAATCCGCCGAGACGATGTTGACGAGATTCGAGACGATCAGCGGCAAGCTTGCCGTATCAGCGATGAAGCCGACTGCCATGACGAAAGCCAATGTCGACTGTGGCGAGAAGCGTAAGGCAAGTAACATCGCGATCACGATTGGCGTCAGGATCAGCGCGGCGCCGTCATTGGCAAACAGCGCGGACACTGCGGCGCCGAGCAGAATCAGCAGAACGAACAGCGAGCGTCCCTTGCCGCCGCCCCAGCGCGCGACATGCAGTGCCGCCCATTCAAAGAAACCGGCCTGGTCGAGCAGCAAGCTGATGACGATGATCGCAATGAAAGCAGCGGTGGCATTCCAGACGATATGCCATACGACCGGGATATCGGAGAAATGGATCACGCCACACAAGAGGGCCAGCATCGCGCCGAAGCTCGCGCTCCAGCCGATGCCAAGGCCGCGCGGTTGCCAGATGACGAGCGTGAGGGTCAGCAAAAAAACGAGGGAAGCGACAAGCACGATAGGTCGGGGTAAGGTCAGGCTTTCGATTTCTTGGAAGGGCGGCAGGCACGGGTCGGTGTGCACATGTTGCCGCCGCAGCAGTTCTCGGTCAGGAAGCCGACCAGCGCATTCATGACGTCGAAGTTCGCGGAATAGATCATCGATCGCCCCACGCGCCGCACCGTCACCAGACTGGCGTGCAGCAATTCCTTCAGATGAAAGGACATCGAGGACGGTGCGATACCGAGCGCATCGCCAATGCGCGTAGCGGCGACGCCCTCCGGCCCCGCTTCTACGAGCAGGCGGAAAATGGCGAGGCGCGATTCCTGCGCGAGCGCGGCAAGAGCGAGGACGGTCGCTTGCGTATCCATGCTATCTCGGTAAATTCAATATTTCAATTATTATTGAAATATTTGGGCCGCGCAAGAGCTGGTGCTGATCGGTATTGCGTAGGTTCTGCGTTACGCTGCGAGGATGGCCTTTGCATCGTCCAGCAGCCGGGCAATAAGCGCTAGATCTGCAAGCGGTTCGACATCCTTGGCCTGGCCGCTTCTTCCAGTCGGCGAGAGCGTCAGTTGTCCTGCCTGATGTTGCGTCACAAATTCAGTGGAACAGCTGCGGCAATAGACGTGCTCGCCGTGTCGCTGCTCCCTGCGCACGACAATGGTCGGACCGCAGTTGCCGCATACCTGCAATGGAATGCCGAGATCGGTATGCCCGACGATATGGTCCCATTCGCCGAGTCGTCCAAGGCGAATGAAGTGCGCGCCGATCTCAGCGTCGAACTGCTTGCCCAGTTCGGATTCGATGATGGCAAGCGCTTTCTCGATCGGCATTCCCTTGCGATACGGGCGCGTGCTCGTCATCGCGTCGAAGGCATCGCACACGCCGACGATCAGCGCATCGCGTGGAATATCGCCCGCGGCTAAGCCCTGCGGATAGCCTCGGCCATTCGGCATTTCGTGATGCGAGCGGATCGCGTTTTCGGCGATATACGCAAGCGGGTGACCGGCCAGCATTCGCCATCCGACGTCTGGATGCGTGCGAATGACTTCATATTCTTCGTCGGTCAATCGATCTTTCTTGTTCAGGATATGGTCCGGAATGCCGACCTTTCCGAGATCGTGCAGAAAACCACCGATCGTAACGCGCGCCACCTCTGCCGGACTCATGCCGAGCGCTGTCGACAGCCGATGTGCATACCGCGACACACGCCATAAGTGGCCACCCGTGTAGGGATCGCGGGCTTCGACTACCCACGCCATGATCAGCAGGCTGACAAGCAAATCCTTGTTGGAGCTGTCGGCGCGGTTAAACAGGCGGTGAAGGTGGGTACGCAGGTTCATCTGTCGAAACTCTCTTGATCGTTTATGGATTACTTGCTTATTCGGTGAGATGCGCCGAAAAGTTACCTTGCAAAAAATTGCGGTATCCGACGAAAGGCATCAGCAACACGGTAGGCAATCTCGAAAATGTTGGCGCAGTGCAGCGAATGTTTCCTGGCGGCTCCGCTTTGTGATGCCATGTGACACTTCCGAAAATTTCGTTCGCGGGGCGCTTGCTCGCTTCGGCGCGAACGGTTAAAAATCACTCAAAAATCGCACTTCGCCATTTCGCTATCCGGCCGTGCCACTGCGATTTCAGCAGCGGTTGTTCGCATTCTACTGTTCACTACTTCGCAGAGGACGGATTATGACGACCACATCACGTGACAACGGCAAGCCCCCTTCGACCGCATTCGCGCGCGCACAGGCTCGCCTGACGCCGAAACTCCCCGGCGCGCTCCATTCGCATCGCCGACGACAGCGCTGATCCCATTCTTTTGCCGATGTTCGCCGTGCAGCCGTGCATCACGCTGTGTGGCGCCGTAGTGGTTCCACCCAAGGAGAAATCACATGAAGACGATGAAAAGCATCACGATGCTCGGGGTATGCGCATGTGCTGTGGCATTCACGGCGCAGGCCCATGCAAAGACCAATCTGGTTTACACCTACGATTCCGCGCCGCTGAACTGGCAGTGGGCCACGCTATACGGGGTGGACGACGAAACCTTCGGCTCATTCGTGACGCCGATCGTCTCGTTCTCCTTCACCGCACCCATGAGCTGGCTGTCGCTCACTGCACCGACCACGTTCACGATACCGAAGATCAATTCGGTGCAGGTGGATTTCGATTTGCCGTATCACGATTACTTCGTTGACTCCGGATCGGGCGGTACCGTCACGGTTGGTGCCGGTGGTGCCATCCTCGGCTGGGACTTCGATGTGGGCGGACATGTAGGGAAGTGGGACATCCAGGATCCGAAGCTGCTGATCTCCTCGGCCTTCGGCGTAGGCTGCAATTGCGATACCTTGGACTACAGCACCAACATCACCTACTCGCCGCATGGCGGTCCGCCGATCATCCTCGGTCGCGGCGAAGCGTTCTACAGCGGAGCGAGCAATATCAACGGATGGCAGTTTGCAGCCGTCTCTGCGGTGCCGGAAGTGCCTGAGTACCTGATGATGGCAAGCGGTCTGGGCTTGATTGGATGGATTGCGCGTCGCCGTCGCCACGCCGATCGGCAACCGGGACTGTCCGCACTGCCAGCGTGAATATGTTCTAGCGTTCGCAGGGCCGCATCGATCAGTTCGATGCGGCTTTTGACTGCAGCAGTGTTCGCGCGACCTTCAGCGCACCTTCTTCCGCTGCTTCTTTCGTCAGGAAGACCTCGTCCACCGCCACGTGCTGGCGCGGGAAGAGACTGTTGCGATGCATGGGATTGGCGGAAGAACCGTAGATCGTCAAATACGCAGCCCATTGCGGCGTGCCGGCGATCGCAACGCCTTCGTATTCGACTTCATGCTCGGCAATCGTCGCGTACGGCATGGGGTTTCCTCCAAACAAACGCACGAGTGCTCATACTATATACCGGCGGGTGGTGCGAGAGACCGCGTGCAAGCCGCGTGGCTGTGCAGCACGTGCGTGCTGTTGCTGAAGATCACTGTATCGGCACCTCTCAGCAGATTTCCGGATGCGTCGATAGAATGGCCGGCAGATATGCGGTGAAGCGCGACGGCGCGCAATCGTATTTACCCAGCGAAAGGAGCCACCTTGTCTATCCTGTTTTCTCCATTCAAGAGCGCATTGCTCTCCCTGAAGAATCATATTGTCATGGCGCCGATGACGCGCAGCCGCGCTATCAACAACGTGCCGAACGCCTTGATGGCGACGTACTACGCGCAGCGCGCCAGTGCAGGATTGATCATCACCGAAGGCACATCGCCGTCAGCTGACGGCATCGGCTATGCCCGCATTCCAGGCATCTACTCACCCGAGCAGGTAAATGGCTGGCGTAGCGTGACGAGCGCCGTGCATGCGCAGGGCGGAAAGATATTTGTCCAGTTGATGCACTGCGGCCGCGTCGCGCATCCGCTCAATTTGCCGGACGGTGGCCGCATCGTGGCGCCGTCCGCGATTCCTGCAGCAGGAGAGATGTACACCGATCAGAAAGGCATGCAGCCACAGCCGGTGCCGCGTGAAATGACAGTGCAGGACATTAGGCAAGCGATCGACGAATTTGTTGCGGCCTCCAGAAACGCCATCGCAGCCGGGTTTGACGGAGTGGAGCTGCATGGTGCCAATGGTTATCTCCTCGAACAGTTCATTCGTCCCACGTCGAACCGGCGCACCGATGCCTACGGCGGTCTCATCGAGAACCGCGCGCGCTTCGTACTGGAAGTGGCCGACGCAGTCAGCGCCGCCATCGGCAAGGACAAGGTCGGCATCCGCCTGTCGCCGTATGGCGCGTTCAACGACATGCCCGCCTATCCGGAAATGGAAGCGGATTATTGTTACCTCGCCGAACAGCTGAACCAACGCGGCCTCTTGTACGTTCACCTGGTCGACCATTCCACGATGGGCCAGCCGACCGTGCCCGATTCGATCAAGACGGCGTTCCGCAAACTGTTCAAAGGCATCCTGATCCTCTCCGGCGGCTATGACGCTGCACGTGCGGAGCGCGATCTGGCAAGCAAGAAGTGCGATCTGATCGCGGTCGGACGTCCGTTCATCTCCAATCCGTATCTGCCGGCAAATTGGAGAACCGGCGCGGCGGTACGCGAACCGGACCTGAGCACCTCCTATACACCGGGAGAGAAGGGATATACCGATTACCCGGCATCGGCCTGATGCTGGGAAGCGGCGCGGAGCCAGCATGACTCCCGCTTCTTCAGTCCGGGGAAGCAGCAAAGCCGCCGCAAGGCGGCTTTTTCATTTTTGACGAACGTCTTTTCCGCCGCGGTGGCGCAACCGCTTCCATTGCGCGGCGGCGTGCGATGCGAACCTTCATTGGAAGCCTGACTCGAACTGGAATCCGTTTTATCCATGAGCTGAGTCAGATGAAGCAAGCGATACCGTTCCGTCGATTTCTTCCCGGCATGTTCGCGCTGTTTGCGAATGCGTGCTTTGTTCTCCTGCTGGCGTTTGCGGCATCGCCGGCCTTCGCCGCGACTGATGCCGCACAGACGCCTTCGCTTTCGCCGGAGGAAGCGCAACGTGCAATCGCCGTGCTGCAGGATCCCGACAAGCGCGCACAGGCGCTTGCGGCCTTGCGCGCGATTGCTGATGCAGCGCCGGCATCCGCGACATCGGCTGAACCTCCGGCATCCGCAACGGCCGATACGACGGCGCCGGCTTCGGCGACCGCAAGCACGTCTGCACCCGCAGCGGCCAGTACGTCAAAAGCGCCGCTGGAGAAGAACGGGCTAATTGCGCAGATGCTGCGGCAGATCGATAGCTGGAGCGACACGCTGGTCGATCAGATGCGGCAAGTCAGTCATGCAATGCTTGGCGTACCGGCACTAGTTCGTCAGCTAAGCGCGCAGTTCAGTGCATCGTCCGGCCATGCATTGCTGCTCGATTTGCTAAAGGCGGTAGTGCTCGTCATGGCAGGCGGTCTTGCGCTGGAATGGTTGCTGAACCGGATTCTCCGCAGACCGCGCAGCGCCTTGATCGCCCATGCGCCGCACATGACCCGCGACCATGCAATAAAGCCGGCAGACGCCAATCTTGCGCAGGAAAGCGCGATGCGGCCGCCAACCGACAAGGTCGCTCTTGTGCAGACACATCGCGACGGCGTGGACCATCTGGAAGCCGTCCCTGTCGAACCGAAGCCTGCGCCGGGTGTTCCCGCATCCGATGCAATGCACGGCAAATCGTCCGAACACAATGCCCGCATCTCGCTGAGAAAAGCTGGCAAATCGCTCGGCGAACACTGGAGCCGCTTGCGGCGATTGCCGCTGGCACTGGCCGTGTTGGGCCTCGACCTGGTACAGGTTGCCGCCTTCTTCGTCGTGGCGGCATTGATTCTGCACTGGATCGGCGGCCAGGATGAACGCGCCACCGAAGTTGCGCGCGCCTTCATCAATGCCTACGTCAGCACGCGTGTCACGATGGCGGTGTTCCGCCTTTTGATCGCGCCGCCGAAATGCGGTGTGCCGATGCTGCACATCAGCCCGGCCCTCGCGACAACCGTCTATCGCTGGATACGCCGCATCGTCATTCTCGCCACCTTCGGCACGGCGCTCGCGGATGCCGTTACGGCGCTTGGCGCAGGCGATGCCGGCCGCCTGGCCGTGCTGAAGATCGTTTCGCTGTTCGTCCACCTGTTTACCGTCATCCTGATTTTTCGCATCCGGCGTAATGTCGGCGCAGTCATTGCAGCGCCGCCTCATGCCGAGGGACCGCTCGCGTCAGCACGCAACTGGTTTGCTACAAGCTGGGCCTATTTCGCCAGCGTGCTCGTCATCGGCGTCTGGGTGGTATGGGCGCTCGGCGTGGAGGACGGCTTCCCGCGCCTCATCCGGTTCATCGGCGTGACGGCTGCGGTGATACTCGGAGCGCGGCTGCTCAGCATCGTGATGTCCGGTGCGTTGAGCCGCACCTTCCATCGCGAGAATGGCGATGCGGACGATTCCGCAAACCACGCGCATCAACTGGATCGCTACTACCCGATCGTTCATTGGCTTGTATCGGCAGCGATCGCGGTCTGCACGGTGGTCGTCCTGCTGCAGCTCTGGGGTTTCGACGCCATCGACTGGCTCGCGCGCGGCACCGTGGGGCGCAAGCTGCTGTCTGCAGTGGTCACCATCGCGGTGGCCGCCTTTGCCGCGGTCGTCATCTGGGAAGCGGTCAATGCGAGCATCAAGCGGCGGCTTTCCTATTGGGATGAGCAGGGCGAAGTAGTACGCGTGGCGCGCATGCGTACACTGCTGCCAATGGTGAGAACGTCGCTGTTCATCGCCATCCTGCTGGTGGTCGGTCTGACCGCGCTCAGCGAGATCGGCGTGAACACGACACCATTGCTGGCCGGAGCGAGCATCTTCGGCGTGGCCCTGGGGTTCGGCTCGCAAAAGCTCGTTCAGGATTTCATCACCGGCATTTTCCTGTTGCTGGAAAATGCGATGCAGGTGGGCGACTGGGTCACTGTCGCGGGCGTCTCCGGCGTCGTTGAATATCTTTCGATCCGCACCGTGCGTCTGCGCGCTGGCGACGGCTCTCTGCACATCGTGCCCTTCAGTTCCGTCACCACCGTCAACAACACCAATCGCGGTCTCGGCAACGCTTCCATGCGGGTGACGGTCACCTATGGCGTCGATGTTGACCAAGTCACGAACGAATTGAAGAGTATCGGTGCAGGATTGCGCAGCGACCCGGCATTCAAGGATCAAATCCTGAACGATATCGAGGTGTGGGGTGTGGATGCAGTAGACGGATCGACGGTGACCTTTGCCGGCCAGATGCGCTGCACCGACAAGGGCCGCTGGGGCGTGCAGCGCGAGTTGAATCGCCGCATTCTGGAACGCTTCAGGCAGCTCGGCATTCAGATCGCCGATCCGCGCACGATGCTCTTGCTTCCCGGCGAATCGGTGCCACCCGTGACGTCTTCCGCACAAAATGCGGTGACCGGACAACCGAAAGCGGAGCAGGACGCCAAGGAGGTCTGATCGTGACCGCCAGCCGGAA
>DATAHI010000056.1:0-1911 GCA_036263255.1 Oxalicibacterium sp.
TGAAGGAGCAGGCCGCACGCCTGAACCAGGAACAGTACGCACAGCAGCTCGCCGAAGCGCAGGCCGACGAAGCGGCGCTGGCGGAGAAATTGAATGCCGACATGCGGCCGTCGTATCTGCAAGGCGAGGTGACGCGACTGACCAATGCCATCGCCGCGCTGGGTGCCGTCAACCTCGCCGCGCTGGACGAACTGGCGGCGGCATCGGAGCGCAAGAACTTCCTCGATGCGCAGAATGCCGATCTGACCGAAGCGATCACCACGCTGGAAGACGCGATCAGCAAGATCGACAAGGAAACGCGCGATCTGCTGCAGGACACCTTCGATAAGGTCAACAAACACTTCGGCGAGCTGTTCCCGATCCTGTTCGGTGGTGGCCAGGCCAAGCTGATCATGACTGGCGAAGAAATCCTCGATTCGGGCGTACAGGTCATGGCGCAGCCGCCAGGCAAGAAGAACGCGACGATTCATCTGCTATCCGGCGGCGAAAAGGCGCTGACCGCGACCGCGCTGGTGTTCTCCATGTTCCAGCTGAACCCCGCACCGTTCTGCCTGCTGGACGAGGTCGACGCACCACTCGATGACGCCAACACCGAACGTTTCTGCAACATGGTCAAGCGCATGTCCTCGCACACGCAGTTCCTCTTCATCTCGCACAACAAGATCGCGATGGAGATGGCGCAGCAGCTGATCGGCGTGACGATGCAGGAGCAGGGCGTGTCCCGCATCGTTGCAGTGGACATGGAATCGGCCGCGAGTTTCGCAGAGCCGCAGCCGGCTTGATCGCGCGGCAAGAAAACAGAACAAATTGTCGAGTGCGGTGCACTGTGGCTTGCTTGACAATCCGGAAGGCGAACACGTACCCTAAATGCCTACTTTGCGCTACATCGAAGCTCCCGTCGCCGCGCGGTCGGCGGGCATTCGTAGCGATGCAATCAGGCCAGAACCTTGGATTTTTATGACCCCATCCGTTTTCCCATCACTGTCCGCGGTTTCTTCTGACAGGATTGGTACAGCATGAACGACCTGCAAACCAGTCTGCTCATCATCGGCGGCGTCATCGTGGTTGGCGTCATCTCCTTTAACAAGTGGCAGGAATACAAGGCGAAGAAAAGCGTCGAGCGAGCCTTTTCGTCCTCACACGACGATGTGCTGATGCATCCCGAGCGCGTTGAACCCGGCGTCTCTTCGGAACGCGTCGAGCCGGTTCTTTCGCCTGAGCATGACGAAGTGCAGCAGCACTCGCTCATGGAGGAGGAGCTTGCCGTGGTGGACGGCAGCACGCAAGCCGAAGCGCCGGTCGACATGATGCCCTTGGCCGAAGAAAAGGAATTGCCGGTCGATTACCTGATCGACTGCACCATTCCGCTTGTATTGCAGCACCCGCTGCGCGGCGAAAAAATTCTGCCTGTGCTGCAATCGCTGCGCCATGTCGGCGGCAAGCCGGTGCATTTTGTCGGTCAGCACGTGGACGACGGCTGGGAGACCGTCACGCACGGCGGCCAGTACAAGGGGCTGATGGCCGGCATACAACTGGCTAATCGCACCAGCCCGCTGAACGAGCTGGAATACTCCGAATTCGTGATGCGCCTGCGCCAGATCGCGGACGACCTCGATGCCGAACCCGATGTACCGGATATGTCCGAAGTGATGGTGACAGCACGTTCGCTGCATCAGTTCGTCAATCAGAACGACGTGAAGCTCAGCGTTAACGTGCAATCGAACGGTGCGCCGTGGTCGGTCTCGACGCTGCTTGCCGCGCTGGAGCGGCAGGGTTTCGACGTGCGCCCCGAAGGCCGGCTGGTAATGCCGGACGGCGACGGCGGCGTGCTGTTCTCGCTGTCGACCAATGTCACGCTGGCGGAAGAAACGACCAGCCGTCTGACCCTGCTGCTCGACGTGCCTGTGGTGG
>DATAHI010000057.1:0-22571 GCA_036263255.1 Oxalicibacterium sp.
GGTCACATAACCTGCTTCCGGCCCCGCGAGATAGGCGACCATGGCGGCAACCTCTTCTGCCTTGCCATAGCGCGGCACCGCCATCAGGCCGAGCAGCGTCTGCGCGAAATCACCATGCGCCGGATTCATGTCGGTATCCACCGGACCGGGCTGCACATTGTTGACCGTGATGCCGCGCGGACCAAGATCTCGCGCCAATCCCTTGGTCAGGCCGACGATGGCGGACTTGCTCATCGCATAGGCGGCGCCGCCGGCAAAAGGCATGCGGTCCGCATTGGTGCTGCCGATCGTGATGATGCGGCCACCCTCCTTCATGTAACGCAGCGCCTGCTGCGTGGCGACAAATACGCTACGCACGTTGACCGCTAAGGTACGATCGAAATCGTCCAGCTTGAATTCTTCCACCGGTCCGAGTGCAAGCACACCTGCGTTGTTGACCAGGATGTCGATGCTGCCGAAAGCCGCTGCAGCTTGATCCACCGCCTGCCGCACCGCGTTTGCATCGCTGCTATCGGCCTTGATCGCCAACGCACGACCACCGGCCTGCTCGATTTGCTGCACAACTTGCTGCGCCTTGTCGGGCGATGAAACATAGGTGATAACGACTGCTGCGCCCGCACGTGCCAGCCGGCTGGCGATGGCAGCGCCGATACCACGCGAACCACCTTGAATGAAAGCGACCTTGCCTGCCAATGTTTGTGTTGTATTCGACATGATGTCCTCCGTAGCGAGTGAAAAATGAAAACCACGGAGCCAGTATCGCCTCTGGATTATGGTGTGACTAGCTGGCAATTCCTTTATTCTGTTGATCCAAATGGTTTAAAGTCACGACATGGAAACGCTGAACAGCATCGAATGTTTCGTCCGCAGCGCCGAAGCCGGCAGCTTCTCGGAAGCGGCGCGCCGTCTGAGCATGACTTCGGCCGCGGTCGGCAAGAACGTCGCAAAACTGGAAGCGAACCTGGGCGTGCGTCTGTTTCAGCGCAGCACACGCAGCCTGACGCTGACCGAAGCCGGCGAGCGCTTTCTGCGCGAGGTCAGCGACGGTCTGGCGAGCATCCAATCCGCGGTCGCCAATCTCGCCAGCGCCGGTGGCCAGCCGGCCGGCACGCTGAAGATCAGCATGGGCACCGGCTTCGGGCGCAGCTACATCGTGCCGCTGCTTGGCGAATTCCTGCAGCGCTATCCAGCCATCCTGCCCGACTGGCATTTCGAGAACCGCCGCGTGGATATGGTGGCTGAAGGTTTCGACGCCGCGCTGGGCGGCGGCTTCGATTTGCCGGAAGGCGTGGTGGCGCGCACGCTGTCGCCGGCGCATGGCGTGCTGATTGCATCGCCCAATTACATTGCGACATACGGCGCGCCCCGCTCGCCATCCGAACTTGCACAGCACGAAGGCATCGTGATCCGCTCACCGCAAACCGGCCGTATCCGTTCGCGGACATTGCGCAATCGCGCCAATGAACAAGCGCCGGTAGACTTGCGTGTGCGAATGACGATGAGCGATCCCGATGCCGCTTGCGACGCGGCGGAACAAGGACTGGGTATCGCACTGGTCGCCATGCAAACGGCCGTCCTGCGTCTTGAAAAAGGAACACTGGTGCGCGTGCTGCCGGACTGGCACGTCGACATGGGCCTGCTCTCGCTTTACTTTCCCGCGCAAAAACTGCTGCCGGCAAAAACGCGCGCCTTCGTCGACTTCATCGTCGAACACTTCCGCAAGGAGCAACTGGCAAAGCGCTTCTCGGCGTTTTGAGCGTGATGCAAATACCGAAACGCCCCACCTGTCCACGCTGCCAACGTCCGCAGAGCACCTGCATCTGCCGCTGGGTCACGCGCACGCCGACCCGCACCGAAGTGCTGCTTCTGCAGCACCCGATGGAAGTGCGCGAGGCGAAGGGCAGCGCGCAGCTGTTGCATCTGAGTCTGCCTAACAGTCGCCTGTACGTCGGCGAAACCTTCGAGCCCGACCTGCTGCGCGAGTCGCTGTTCGAACCCTTCCCGCCCGAGCTGCCGGACTGCATGATCCGCCCCGTGCTGCTTTATCCGCTCGAAGCGAATTCGACCGCGCCTGCATGGGAACCGGACAAGACCAGCACTTCCGGCTTGCTGCGCAATCGCCTCGTCGTGCTCGACGGCACCTGGCGCAAGAGTCTGCGCATGCTGCATGCGAATCCAGTGCTGCAAAAGCTGCCGCGCCTTGCGCTGCATGATGTGCCGCCATCTGCCTATCGCATCAGAAAAGCGCGCCGGCCTGATCAGCTGTCCACTTTCGAAGCGGCCTGCCATGCACTTCTGCGGATGGGCGAGCGGCAGGAAGACATCGCTGCATTGCTCAACGCCTTCGAAGGGTTCGTCTCGCAGCAACAATCCTATATCGATCGCAAGCCGCCAGAAGAATAGTGAGGCCGCCAGCAAAGCTTCGCATTCCTTCCTATAATCGCCACACCTTTCACTTCCCCCAGGGACGATCATGAGCATTTCCTTCTACGCTGCCTCCATTCCGGTCTACAAGCAGATGCTGGGCAGCCTGCGCAATATCCTGAACAAAGCTGAAGCGCACGCGACTGCAAAGAAAATCGAACCGAGTGCCTTGTTGCAAGCGCGCTTGTATCCCGACATGTTTGCGCTGGTGCGCCAGGTGCAAATTGCCTGCGATTTCGCGCGCAGCGCTGGCGCGCGCCTGTCGAACCAGGAGATTCCGAAGGTCGAAGACAATCAGCAGTCCTTTGCCGAACTGCAGACGCTGATCAGCGACGCACTCGCTTTCCTCGATCGCATCACGCCCGAACAAGTCAATGGCCAGGAAGAACGCGAAGTCATCACGCGCCCCGGCACGCCGCACGAACGAAAGTTCACCTGCCAGAGCTACTTGCTGACGTATGCGCTACCGCAATTCTTCTTCCATGTGACGACGGCCTATGACATCCTGCGCCACAACGGCGTGGAGATCGGCAAGAAGGACTATATGGGCCTGTAACGGCAATCTCCCCGAAAAAGAGCAACATCCGTTGCTCTTTTTTATTTGTGCGGACGAATTTTACCGACGGCGCGATATACTGTATGAATAAACAGTACGTCAACCGAATTCCGCCATCCCAGCATGTCCGCCGTTCTGCCGAATCCGTTTTATTACCTCGAGAACTTTCAATGCGTTCTCGACTGGATCGCGCAACGCTATGACGATCTGCTGATCGACGAGGAACGCCGCTTTCTCGCACGCTTTCCCGCATTGCCGCAGGCTTCCCGCGCACTGCTGACGCGCATGGTGATGCGCAAAGGCAGCCTGTTCCGCGCCAGTAAACTGCATTACGACGAGATTGGCTGTCCTGATCAGGCAGCACAGGCGCTGCTGTCAGAGGGCTGGCTGGAAGTGCATCCGCCGCTCGGCATCGAGGAATTGTTCCAGCTGCTGCGCAAGCCGGAACTCGACCGCGTCTTTGATCTTTCCCCATCGACCCAAAGTCGCAAAACCGAATTGCTGGAAAGCCTGCGCGACGCCCACGCGGAAATGAAACCGCTCGCCGCCTGGCATGGGGAAATGCAGGAAGCCGTGTATGCGGTGAAGATCGGGCCATTGTGCGAGCGCTTCCGCCTGATGTTCTTCGGCAATCTGTATCAGACATGGTCCGAATTCGTTCTGTCGAATCTGGGCATTTATCGCTACGAAGATGTGGCCTTCGATGCATCTTCGCGCGGCTTCCTGCGCCGCAGCGATGTCGACGACTATCTGCATCTGCATCGTTGCCGCGAGCGCTTCGATCAAGGCGAATACCTGGACGACATCGTGCCGGACATTCCGGCAGCGCCCTTGCCCAATTCCTGGCTGGAAGGAAGGCGACAGAAACTGCTGTTTCGCATTGCGCAGCAATACGAACGGTGCGGTGAAGCCGAACGCGCGCTTGCAATCTACCGCTGCTGCCATTATCCCGGCGCGCGATTGCGCACGATCCGCGTGCTCGAACGCGGCGGCAAGATCGATGAAGCGACCACGCTGGCCAACATCGCGGCAGCCGCGCCGGAAAACGAAGCCGAATCCCAGGCTGTGCAACGCACGCTGCCGCGATTGCAGCGCAAGCTCGGCCTGACGAAAGCTGAATCGAAGAAACGCAGCACACCGGAATCGATGAGTTTGTGCCTGTCGTTCTCAGACGATTGCCCGTCCGTCGAACGAGCGGTGTGCATACATTTTGCGCAGGATGATGCACCGGTCTTTTATGTCGAAAATACCCTGTTCAATTCACTGTTCGGATTGCTGTGCTGGCCAGCCATCTTTGCCGCGCTACCAGGCGCATTCTTCCACCCCTTCCATCACGGCCCTGCCGACCTGTCGAGTCCCGATTTCCACACGCGCCGTACCCATCTGTTCGAAGCCTGCCTCTCGCAACTGGAAAGCGGCGCTTATCGACAGACCGTCGTCGATACCTTCCGCGCCAAGCACGGTATTCAATCGCCTTTCGTATTCTGGGAAGCACTGGACGAAACCTTGCTGATGCTCGCGCTCGATTGCATTCCGCCCGGCCATTTGCGCGCATGCTTCGAGCGCATGCTGATTGACATTCCATCTAATCGCTCCGGCTTTCCCGACCTGATCCAATTTTGGCCCGGTGCGCGGCGCTACCGCATGATCGAAGTGAAAGGGCCCGGCGATCGCTTGCAAGATAACCAGCTGCGCTGGCTGCAGCATTTTGCTGCCCACGAAATGCCGGTCGCCGTCTGCTACGTGCAATGGGAAAACGCGGCGTGAATTACACGATTGCGGTACGCGCCTTATGCGAATTCACTGCCAGGCGCGGCGATCTCGACCTGCGCTTCACGCCGTCACCCACGGCGCTAGAAGGAATTGCCGGGCACGCGACCGTCGCATCGCGGCGACCGAAACATTACGAGGCCGAAGTTTCGCTGCAGGGCGAGTACAAGACGCTGCGCACGAACTTGCAACTTCGCGGCCGGGCCGACGGTTACGATCCGCAGCGCAATCGCGTCGAAGAAATCAAAACTTTTCGCGGCGATTTCCGTGCGATTCCCGACAACCATCGTCAGCTGCACTGGGCACAGGTGAAGGTCTACGGCTGGCTGCTATGCCAATCACGCAATCTGCAGCAGATCGAACTGGCCCTGGTGTATTTCGACATCGGCAACCAGAAGGAAACGGTGCTGGCCGAGACGCACAGCGCGGCGGATTTGCGCGCATATTTCGAGCGGCAATGCGAAGACTTTCTAAGCTGGGCCGAACAGGAAACTGCGCACCGAAACGCACGCGACAGCGCGCTCGCCGAGCTCTCCTTTCCGCATCCCGAGTTTCGCCAGGGCCAACGGCACCTGGCGGAATCCGTCTACAGATCCGCAGCATCAGGACGCTGTCTGCTCGCGCAGGCACCGACTGGCATCGGCAAGACCATCGGCACGCTCTTCCCCTTGTTGAAGGCCTGCCCGGGACAAGGCATCGACAAGATCTTTTTTCTCGCTGCGAAAACTTCCGGTCGCAGCCTCGCACTCGACGCCATCGATCGTCTCAGGCGGAATGCATTCCCCTTGCGGATACTGGAACTGACGGCGCGTGACAAGACTTGCGAGCATCCCGACAAGGCCTGCCACGGCGCATCCTGTCCGCTGGCGCATGGTTTCTATGACCGGCTCGCCGCCGCACGGCAAGCCGCGGTCGATGCCGGCACGCTGGACCAGCCTGCCTTGCGCAACATCGCACTCGCGCATCAGGTTTGTCCGTATTACCTGGGGCAGGAGCTAGCCAAGTGGAGCGATGTCGTCATCGGCGACTACAACTACTACTTCGACACCAGCGCGATGCTGTATGCGCTGACAGTCGAACAGCAATGGCGCGTCGGCCTGCTGGTGGACGAGGCGCACAACATGATCGATCGCGCGCGCATGATGTATTCCGCCGAACTGGATCAGACCCGATTCCGTTTCGCGCGCCATGCGGCACCCAAGCAATTGAAACGCGTATTTGATCGCGTACATCGGCTTTGGAACGCCTTGCACCAGGACCAGGTGGAGAACTATCAGGTCTATCATGCAATCGACAGCAAATTCCTGTTCGCGCTGCAGCAGGCATGCGCGGAGATTGCCGATGCGATGGCCGAACATCCCGATGGCATCCCTGCGGATGTACAAAACTTCTATTTCGACGCGCTGCATTTTTCACGACTGGCGGAATCCTTCGGTGAGCATTCGCTGTTCGACATCAGTCTGCGCGAAGGCAACGCAGAACACGCTTCATCCACTCTTTGCATACGCAACGTCGTGCCTGCGCCATTTCTGCAGACACGTTTTGCTGCTGCACAGTCGGCAACGCTGTTTTCCGCCACGCTCAGCCCATGGCATTTTCATGCCGACATGCTCGGCTTGCCAGACAATACGGTGTCGATTGATGTGGAATCGCCGTTCAGCGCGCAACAATTGCAGGTGAACATTGCGCACCACATCTCTACGCGTTATCAGCATCGCGATCGCTCCTTGCAGCCGATCGCCGACCTGATGGCAAAACAATATCGCGCATGGCCGGGCAACTATCTCGCCTTCTTCAGCAGCTTCGACTATCTGCAGAAGGTGGAAAATTTGTTCGTTGAACGCCATCCCGATGTGCCGAGGTGGCAACAGGCGCGCGGCATGGACGAAAAAGCGCGTGCCGATTTTCTGCAGCGATTCACGCCCGACGGTCGCGGCATCGGCTTCGCCGTGCTCGGCGGTGCCTTCGCCGAAGGCATCGATCTTCCTGGCGATCGTCTGATCGGCGCCTTCATCGCTACCTTGGGACTGCCGCAGATCAATCCTGTCAATGAACAGATGCGCGAGCGCATGGAAGCATTGTTCAGCACCGGCTATGACTACACCTATCTTTATCCCGGCCTGCAAAAAGTGGTGCAAGCCGCTGGCCGTGTCATTCGCACGCAGCAGGATCGCGGCGTGATTCACCTGATCGACGATCGTTATGCCGATAGCAAGGTTCTTACGCTGTTACCAAGCTGGTGGCAGCTCGATCGATAGGTCTTTGAAAACGATTGATGGTTCTTTGAAAATTATCTGTTGAAAATGCGCATCACTTTCGAATTTATGTTGATCGTCGGCACTACTTGGCTCCTATAATGATTTACGGAAATTGTTTACGCGAGCCTGCCATGACCGACCGAAAAATGTTCCCCGATATGGATGCGGATACCAGACGTTTCTACGCAAAGATTATCAGCACGGCAATGTGCAATATCTATGCAGTTGAACACGATTTGTTCGATGCATTGTTCTGCGAATCGGACGATCCAACCATCATGGATCGTTGGCTTGAAATCGAACCGGCTGTTATGAATGCGATCCAGAATCGCACCGACACGACACCGGACGAAACCTCGCCGGAATAAGATTCAAGACAGCAGTTACAGCATGTCGGCGCGAAAGCGTCGGCGACGGCTGACTGTCTGCCCCGATATCATGAAGACGCCGTCGCCGGTGTAATGCACCGTCTGCGGGGTTTTCGGCCTCACCGCCACATGTGCCTGCACGACTTCGAAAATGAAGAAGTCGTATTTACCGATCAGTTGTTTATCGAATAACCGGCACTCCAGATTGGCATAACACTGCGTCAGCAAAGGCGCGTTTACCCTTTCGGCCGGCGCAATCTCCAATCCGAACTTCTCGAACTTGTCGATCTGGGCTCCTGAACAGTTGCCGATGTCGACCACCAAGTCGAGCATGTCGGCCGTCGGAATATTGATCACGCACTCGCCGCTCTTTCTAATCAGCGCATGGCTGTAGTTGCCTTCCGCGATGATGCAGCCGACCATTGAAGGCGAAAACTCCATCACCGTGTGCCAACCCATCGTCATCACGTTGGCCCGCCCTTTCCAGCACGAGCTGACCAGCACCACCGGTCCGGGTTCGAGATAACGCCGCACTTCCTCTACCGGCAGATTCTTTTTCTTTCGTATTTTCATGGTCGAACTGTGCCCTTCCGGGGCCATCGGCAAAGCGATGTTCTTTCTGACTGTGCTTGCGGATGCAAGTTGCGGCCGCAGCCGTTCAACAGACGCAAGCACAAGTCGAATCGTGAAATATGCGCGCTAACTGATGTTTCGCGCGCAGCGTCACACGGCTAACGCTTGTGCGCAAGTCTTGCCGTGTAACGCTGAAGGCCAATAAAACTGCCGATTACTCCCGCCGTTTCAAACGGCATACGCCGCCGAATTCATTCAATAAAGTCATGCACGCGAATAGCGCGGCCACATCACTCGAAATTTTCTAACGAAATCTTTTCATTTTCCTATTCAGTTTTTCTTAAGCCAGTCGTACTTCCTCTTATCGATGCTACCTGCATCGACAACAAGGAGATCTCATGACAGAAAACACGGCTAGTGAAGTACGCGAAGTGCTTGCGTTCAAACTGGGAAAAGAAGAATACGGTCTCGATATTCTGGCAGTACAGGAAATCCGCGGATATGAAGCAGTCACGCGTATCGCAAACGCTCCGGATTACATCAAGGGTGTCATCAACCTGCGCGGCATCATTGTCCCGATCGTCGATCTGCGCCTGAAGTTTCACCTTGGCGATCCTAGCTATGATGCGTTCACCGTCGTCATCATCGTCAATATCGCCGGACGCATTGCCGGCGTTGTCGTCGATGGCGTTTCCGACGTCGTCATGCTGGCACCGGAACAGATCAAGCCCGCGCCCGATATGGGCAGCGACTTGCACACCGAGTACCTGACCGGTTTGGCCACACTGGAACAGCGCATGCTGATCCTGATTGATATCGTCAAGCTGATGTCGTCTTCCGACATGATGCTGACCGACAAAGCGGCCGCCTGAGCTGCACTTCCATAACAAATAACAAACAACCACCTTGAGGAAAACACCATGTTCAAGAACATGAAAGTAGGCACGCGCCTGATCAGCGGCTTTCTCGTTGTCGCCTTGATGGGCGCAATCGTCGCCGGCATCGGCATCTACAACATGAGCCGCATGAACGACAGGGCCGACAGCATGTACAAGCTCGAACTGCTCGGCTTGTCCTATATTAAAGAAGCAAACATCAACCTCATTTACATCGGCCGTGCTCGCGGCAACGTTCTTCTGGCGACGACGCAGGAAGAGCGGCAGAAGAATATAGACAACATCAAGAAATATCTGGCTGCTGCGGAAGAATATGTAAACAAGGCGCGCCCCTTGTTCTTCAGTCCGCGCGGAAAAGAGATTCTTAGCCAGTATGAAGGCGTGTCGCGCGCATATCAGACCGCGTTATGGCAGGCATTGGCACTCACCGACAAGGAAAAGCTGCAAGAACGTTCGCCGGAACTAAGTAAGGCGCTGGCCGACACGCGCGAACAGGCCAATACACTCGACGCGATGATGTCCGAGCTGGCAGACCAGAAGGAAGAGCGCGCGGCGAAAGCCGCGGAAGAAACGACCGCCTTGTACGAATCGAGCCGTCTTCTGATGATCATTTTGGTCGCGGGCAGCCTGATGGCGGGCATTTGCATCGGCATCCTGATCACCCGTGCGCTGACGCGCCAACTTGGCGGCGAACCTTCCTATGCGGCTGAAGTGGCGGCACGCATCGCTGCCGGCGATCTGCAAACGCCCGTCGTCACCCGGGCCAATGACAGCACGAGTCTGCTGCATGCCATGCAAACCATGCGTGACAGCCTGGTCCGTATCGTGAGCCAGGTACGCAGCGGAACCGATACGATCGCCACCGCATCGAGCGAGATTGCAGCAGGCAATCTCGATCTATCCTCGCGCACCGAGGAACAGGCTAGTGCGCTGGAAGAAACGGCATCGTCGATGGAAGAAATCACCTCGACCGTCAAGCAGAACGCCGATAACTCGATGCAGGCCAACCAGCTGGTCATGAATGCGTCCGAAATCGCGGTACGGGGTGGTGACGTGGTGTCGCAAGTCGTGCATACGATGGGCGACATCACTGAATCGTCGCGCAAGATCGTCGATATCATCGGCGTGATCGACGGCATCGCGTTCCAGACCAACATCCTGGCCTTGAACGCCGCAGTCGAAGCCGCGCGCGCCGGCGAACAAGGCCGCGGATTCGCAGTCGTTGCATCCGAAGTGCGCAATCTGGCCCAGCGTTCTGCTTCCGCCGCAAAGGAAATCAAGGAATTGATCGGCACGTCGGTGGAAAAGGTCGACACCGGCAGCAAGCTGGTGGAACAAGCGGGTGCCACGATGAGTGAAATCGTTGCCAGCGTTCGCCAGGTGACAGACATCATGGGCGAGATCACCGCAGCCAGCCGGGAACAAAGCGCCGGTATCGAACAGGTCAACCAGGCAATTGCGCAGATGGACGAAGTGACGCAGCAAAATGCGGCGCTGGTCGAACAGGCGGCTGCGGCTTCGCAATCGCTGCAGGATCAGGCGCACAATCTGTCGGAAGTGGTCAGCGTATTCAAGCTCGACGCGGAACAGCAGGCACGCCATGTCGCGAAGACCGCAATCGCAACGGCTGCCAGGCCTGCCCTTGCCAGCAGCCGGCCCGCGCTGCGCAATCCGGTGAAACCGCAAGCGCCTGCCCGCAAACCGGTCGAAACGGCCGCGGCAGGAGATTGGGAAGAATTCTGAGCGAATGCCCCGTTGAAGTAAAAGCGGCCGATCAAAACCGGCCGCTTTTTTTTTTGCGCTGCCGGCGCGGTGGCCGCGCATGCATCACCGCAGCCGAATCGGCAATAATGAAGAAAAATCATGTGCCGTTGTCACAACCGACGTGTTGGCACGTCTAGTGTATAAGTCGCCAACCGTTTGGAACTAAACCATGACCGATACTCTTGCGTTCTTCCAGTCGCAACGCCGCCGCCTGTTCGCCATCGCCTATCGCATGCTGGGCGTACGCGCGGATGCGGAAGACGTGCTGCAGGATGCCTATCTGCGCTGGCAGAACGCCGACGTAACGCAGCTCGACAGTCCAGAAGCCTGGCTGGTCACGGTCACGACGCGTCTGTCCATCGATCGCTTGCGTGCGATGAAGGCCGAGCGTGAAGCCTATATCGGCACCTGGCTACCCGAACCGATGATCGAAATGGAAACCGCGGAATCGCCGGAGGAACTGGTGGAGCGCGCCGACAATGTTGCCTATGCCTTGCTTGTCGTGCTTGAACGGCTCGGCCCCGAAGAGCGTGCCGCCTTTTTGCTGAAGCAAGTGTTCGATCAAGACTATCCTGAGATCGCGCACATTCTCGGCAAGAGCGAAGCCAGCTGCCGGCAGCTGGTACACCGGGCGAAAACCCGTGTGCAACGCGACCAGCCCCGCTTCTCGGTAACACCGCAGACGCATCGGCAGCAACTGCAACGATTCATCGAGGCGGCACAGTCCGGCGACTATCACAAGATTCTCGCCCTGCTTTCACCCGACGTACAGAGCGCGAGCGATGGTGGCGGCAAGGTGCCGGCCACGTTCAGACCGCTGTATGGCGCGGACCGTGTGGCGCGGCTGTACTATGCGGTCGCGCGCCGCATCGGCGCTCACATTTCGTATCGCTTCGCGCACATCAACGGCGAGCTCGGCCTGCTGCGCTATTACGACGGCCAGCTGGAGTCCGCCTTGTCCATCGTGACCGACGAAAGCGGTATTGCGGCCATTTACACGATGCGCAATCCAGACAAGCTCAAACACTTCGCCGCCATGCAGGACGACGCGGCCTGAACGAAAGCGGCACGCTTGTCACAAACCGCCTCTTTTCATCGTCTTATGGTCAGGAGCATCGTCGATGCCCGCATTTTCCACACTATGAGAGGAACATCATGTCCAGCCCACGCCTTCCTTATTACTCGCTGAATGACAAGGCCTATAAGGCCATGCTCGACGTTAATGGCGCGCTTGCCAATTCCACGCTCGGCAAGCCCTTGATCGATCTGGTATTCCAACGCGTATCGTTGATGAACGGATGCGCATTCTGCGTAGACATGCACTGGCACGAACTGGTGAAAGAAGGCGAAGATTTGCAACGCCTCAACAGCCTGTCGACCTGGCGTGAAACCGACTTTTTCAGCGAGCGCGAGCAGGCAGCACTCGCCTGGGCGGAAAGCGTCACCGATCTCCATCGTACGCACGTCAGCGACGAGGATTTCGCAGCGCTACGACCACATTTCACCGACGCCGAAATCGTCGATCTGACTTTTGCGATTAGCACCATCAATGCGTGGAACCGCCTGGCGATTTCCTTCCGCAGCCCGGTAGCGCGCCGCAAATAGCAAGCCAAGTTCTTTTCAATTTAGCGCACGGTAAGCGGCCGGCTATCGCGGAGGCGTATGGCTGGCCGCATGATGTCGATACATCATGCTGTGGTGCAAAAGCAGCGCATTCGTTAGCCAGCACACAAAGGAATCGAAAAATTGTCTTGAAACATCATCACAACTCTTCAATTTCCAGAGCAAAGGGCGCTAAGATTGGTGCTCTCGGTAAATGTTTCTGGTGCTCATCATGTTCCGGCTTTTCGTTCTTGCATTGCTTGCCACGCTCGCTTCCACCGCTTCCGCCGTTTCACTCGGTTCCAAGCACGCGATCCTGATTGATGAAGCCTCCGGGCGCGTTCTGTTTCAGAAAAACGCGACCGATATCGTGCCGATCGCTTCGCTGACCAAGTTGATGACGGCAATGGTTGTGCTCGACGCGCAGCTGGATATGGATGAGCCGATCACGATTACCGAAGAAGATGTCGACACGCTGAAATTCAGTTCTTCGCGCGTCCCGGTCGGTGCCACTTTCTCGCGCCGTACGCTGCTCGAACTGGCGCTGATGTCGTCCGACAATCGCGCCGCCCATGCATTGGCCCGCACCTATCCGGGTGGCTTGGAAGGTTGGCGTGTCGCCGCGCGCAATAAGGCGATGGCGCTGCAGCTGCGCCGTACCAGCATCGGTGAGCCGACAGGTCTGTCCCCGAACAATACCTCGACTGCAGCCGATCTCGCCAAGCTGGCGATGGCCGCATCGAACTATCCCGAAATCGAACAGATCACCACGGTGTCCGAAGACCTGATCGAAGTCGGCGGCCGTCAGCGCCAATATCACAATACCAACCGCCTGGTGCGCGACCGCAACTGGGACATCCTGCTGTCGAAGACCGGCTTCACCAAGGAAGCGGGCCGCTGCATCGTCATGCGCGTGCGCGCCGCCGGCCACAACGCCGTGATGGTGCTGCTGAATGCACGCGAATCGATCAATCGTACTGCCGACGCGAATCGCTTGTACCGGATGCTCGCCGGTGAAGACCAGCCTCAGGTCGTCGCAGGGTTGCGCTGAAGGCAGGACGCGCCGCGTATCGGCGGGCGGCGCGCCACACATACCGCAACAGCGTCACCGTTCGCCACACCAATTCATCGAATGCGCTTGCGGGAAATCGCGGGCCTGCGATAATAGCGTCCGCGTCGCCGTGGACTACCAATAATAACGATGAACACTCCCGCTCTGAACGCGCAACTCGACCCGCACGTTCCCGAAACAGCCTTTGGCAAATGGTTTCTGCAAACCGAAACATGGACCGTACACGTCCTTGAACGCGCAATCGCCGATCTGCTTCGCCTGATTCCCGAGCACCGCACCAGCTATGAAGTAGTAGCGGATGTCGGTTGCGGCTTTGGCCGTTCGCTGCCCCGGTTGCACATGCACTTCAAGCCGCAACGCCTGATCGGCATGGACATCGACCCGGACATGCTGGGCC
Organism: Oxalicibacterium sp.; assembly: GCA_036263255.1. GTDB lineage: Bacteria > Pseudomonadota > Gammaproteobacteria > Burkholderiales > Burkholderiaceae_D > Oxalicibacterium. The sequence goes on from DATAHI010000057.1 coordinate 13,681, forward strand.
ACTCGGCACGCGAACTGGCTGCGGCCGGTCTGCAGGCCGAATTGATCAACTGCTCCAGCTCGCGCATCGCCCTGCCCGATCAGAGCGTCGATTTGCTGTTCTGCCACCAGACCTTCCATCACTTGATCGAACAGGAACAGGCGATTGCGGAATTCTTCCGCGTACTGAAACCGGGTGGCATTCTGCTGTTTGCCGAGTCGACACGGCGCTACATCCATTCCTGGCTGATCCGCTTCCTATTCCGACACCCGATGGATGTGCAGAAAACGGCGGACGAATATCTCGCCTTGGTACGCAGTGCAGGTTTCCGCGTGACCGAATCATCGATTTCCTATCCTTTCCTCTGGTGGAGCCGCGAAGATCTCGGCATTGCTGAACGGTGGTTCGGTATTGAGCCGCCGACCAAGCGCGAAGAAACACTGATCAATCTGGTTGCCGTAAAGCCGGCATGACGATGAACGTAAGCTGAGGCAGCAGCAGGCGCAAGAATTAAACACTTCCGCTGACGTAAACGAAAAAGCCGATCTACTGGATCGGCTTTTTCGTTCCAAGGGCAACAATGGCAGTGGAACGATTTGAGGCGCCTCCCTCCTAATGGACAAGATTCGATTCCGCTTCCGCCACAGGAAATGGCGGACAGCATTGCAATCCGGAACCGGAGGACCTATGACCGAAACACAGACTTTCTTTCGTGGCCGCCTGATCGATCATATCCAGTTGGTAGTGGCGGATCTGGAGGTATCGCGACGCTTTTATTCCGCCATACTGGAAATACTAGGGATTCCGATCAGTGGCGAAGGAGATGGCTTTTTCTGGGCTGACGAATTCGTCGTCTCCGAGGCGAGCAGCGAAGCAGCCCAAGGTGTCCTGACCGGGCGTCATCACCTCGCTTTCCAGGCGAACGACCGGGAGACCGTAGATCGCTTTTACAAGACAGCGCTGGCTCACGGCGGCAAGGATAATGGTCGTCCAGGAGAACGTTCTTATCACCCAGGGTATTACGCGGCCTTCGTGCTGGACCCGGATGGCAACAATATCGAAGCCGTTTATCACGGCGAAGCGACGCGTAGCACCGATGCTGTACGCATTACTGTCTAAGCATCTACGCATTGCTGGCTGACGGTGCCCCCCCTCTACGGCTCGCTCACTTAGAGAATCAGTAGTCAACGCGCGGCAGCATATCGTTCCGCCACCCATTCGACGAATACGCGCACGCGCGGCGTGAGCTGCAATTGATGCGGATACAACACGGAGACCGGCATCGCAGGCGGATGGAAGTCATGCAGCACCTCCACAAGTCTTCCTTCAGCAAGTTCCTTCTCGGCGCCGTATCGCGGCATCTGTACCAGCCCGAAACCCGACAGGCACGCAGACTTATAAGCGTCAACGCCGTTCACGGCTATCTTGCCGGGTAGCGTCTGATCCTTGACCGTACCGTCAAACGTAAATTCGAAAGGCATCACGCGACCGGTTTGCGACGAGAAGAAATTGACCGCCAGATGCCCATGCTGCAAATCGTCCGGATGCAGTGGCGTGCCGTGCCTTGCAAGATAAGCCGGACTGGCGCAGGTGATCTGCTCCAGTTTTGCGATGCGGCGCCCGTACAAGGATGAATCGCGCAACTCGCCGGAGCGCACAGCGCAATCCACGCCTTCGCGCACCAGATCGACAAACCGGTCGGCAATATCGATTTCGAGATCGATACCAGGATACTTTTCGCAAAATGCGGACAGATACGGCAGCACGAAGTGTTGGGCTTGCGATCCCATCGTCACGCGCAGCTTGCCTTTCGGATTCGAGGTCGCGTGGCGGAATACAGACTCCGTTTCTTCCAGATCGGCCAGCAACCTCACGCAACGCCGGTAATAGGCTTCCCCGTCTGCAGTGACGTTGACCTGCCGCGTTGTGCGGTTCAGCAGCTTGGCAGCCAGGCGCGTTTCCAGTTCCTTGATCGCATAGGTCACCGTCGCACGCGGCAGATTCAAGTCGTCCGCCGCCTTCGTAAAGCTTCCCAATTCCACCACGCGGGTGAAAACACGCATCGCCTGCAGACGATCCATAGGTCACCATTGTTATCAAATTTTGCCCAATGATGTCATAAATTATGCATTTATTCAATAAATAAGCCGATTAATAATGATCTCACCACGCAACCTGTTCAACACAAAGGAGAACATCATGAAAGCAACCCAAGTCGCCATCGTCACCGGAGCTTCCCGCGGTATTGGAGCAGAAATCGCCAAACACCTCGCGCGTGACGGCTACCAGGTCGTCGTCAATTACGCCAGCAATGCAGCCGAAGCCGACAAGGTCGTGCAGGACATCGCGGTCGCCGGCGGCAAGTCCATCGCCATCAAGGCTAACGTCGCGGACGCCGCCGAAGTTGCCGCCTTGTTCGATGCGGCAGAAAAAGCCTTCGGCAAGATTGACGTCCTGGTCAACAATGCCGGCGTCATGCCTTCTCATCTGCCAGTGCTGGCCGACACCGACGACAAGGCCTTCGACAATATGGTCGCGATCAATATCAAGGGCACGTTCAACACCTTGCGCCTGGCAGCGAAGCGGATGGAGCAAGGCGGCCGCATCGTCAACCTTTCGACCAGCATCGTCGGTACCACCTTGCCTGGCTACTCGGTGTATGGCGCAACCAAGGCCGCGGTGGAGACGATGTCCCAGATTTTTGCCAAGGAATTGCGCGGCCGCGCGATTCGTGTGAACGTCGTCGCGCCCGGCCCGATCGCCACCGAGCTGTTCCTGGCCGGGAAGACGCCGGAACGCATCGAAGCCTTGAGCAAGATGCCGCCCCTCGAGCGCTTAGGGCAGCCAGATGACGTTGCAAAAACCGTGTCCTTTCTTGTCGGCGAACAGTCGGGCTGGGTCAATGGCCAAGTTTTGCGTGTAAACGGCGGCCTGGTGTAACGGAACGTTCGTTCAAAATAAAGACCGCCACGGCGGTCTTTTTATTCATCTTATTTATTATGTATTTTTGTTAAGCTAATGATTCTAAAATACTTTAACACTTAAAGTTTTTTCTCGATAAATTCTAGAAAACAACGAATCCGCTCGGCCAGCTGCGTATTGCGGTAATACACCGCGTGGACCTGCTGCCGGTAGCCGGAATTGAAATCCGTCAAGACTTCGATCAGCCGGCCCGTCGCAATATCCGCCTTCACCATGAAGTCTGACAGGCTGACGATGCCTTGTCCGGCCAGCGCAAGCGCCCGCAAAGTTTCGCCGCTGGACGCCAACACATGTGGCGTCACCGGCCAGGTCTCTCCACCCGCGTGGCGAATCGGCCATTGATTGCCGGGCTCGAATTGCAGAAATCCTAGCAACTGATGGCGATGTAGATCCTCCGGGGTCTGCGGGATACCGTACCGCGCCAGATAGTCCGGGCTGGCCAACAAATGCAAAGGACTGGAGCTCAACCGGCGCGCATGCAGCGTCGAGTCCTGCAGATTGCCGATGCGGATCGCGATGTCAGTACGGTGTTCCAGCAGATCCGCGATCTGGTCGTTGCTGCTCAATTCCAGCGTGATGTCCGGGTACAGCGCGCGGAATTCCCCGACGTGCGGCACGATCGCATGCAGCATGAAGGGCGACGCCGCATCGATGCGCAGCCGGCCGGACGGCTTCTGGCGACGGATGCGGATCGACTCCTCCGCCTCTTCCATCGCCTGCAGGATGGCGCGGGCCTTCTGCAGGAACAGCCGGCCCTCTTCCGTCAACTCCATGCGCCGCGTGGTGCGGGTCAGCAGCGAGGTGGCGAGTTTTTCTTCAAGGCGCGACAAGGCGCGGCTGACCGCCGAGGTCGTTTGCCGCAGATGCTCGGCCGCCGCGCCCAGCGTACCGCTGTCGACCACGGCAACGAACATTTTCAATTCATCGGAATGGATATCCATTTTTGATTTATGAGAAAGAATGTTTTGATCATACCGGTCTTTTTCTCAATAATCTTCGGGCGCATAGTCATCCCTGTCGCCGGCATGCCGGCAGCATTCAATCGAAAAGGAGCGTCATGAAAGTATTCATTACAGGGGCAGCGGGTTACATCGGCGGTTCGGTCGCGGTCCGCTTCCTGCGCGAGGGCTATCAAGTGCGCGGTCTGGTCCGTACGCCGCAGCAGGCGGAACGTGTGAAGGCGCTCGGCATCGAGCCCGTCCTCGGCACGCTGGACGATCGGGATATCCTCATCCGCGAGGCGCAGCAGGCCGATGCAGTGGTCAACGCCGCCAGTTCCGATCACCGTCCGGCGGTCGAAGCCTTGCTGGAAGGCTTGCAGGGATCGAACAAGGCTTTCATTCACACCAGCGGTTCGAGCGTGGTGGGCGACGACGCGCGCGGCGAGTGGAAGTCGGACAAGATCTATTCCGAGGACACGCCGGTCCGGGTTGTGCCGGAAAAGGCGGCCCGCGCGGCGCTCGACAAGCTGATTCTGGATGCGGCGCAACGCGGCGTGCGTTCCGTCATCTTGTGCAACACAATGATCTACGGCACCGGCCTCGGCGTCAGTCCGGACAGCGTGCAAATCCCGCCTCTGGTGGCGCAGGCGCGGAAAAGCGGCATCGCCCGCTATGTGGGCCAGGGTCTGAACGTCTGGTCCAACGTCCACATCGAAGACGTGGTCGAGCTCTACCTGCTCGCACTGAAGAAGGCGCCGGCCGGTTCCTTCTATTTCGTGGAAAACGGCGAAGCCTCATACAAGGAAATCGTCACCGCGATTGCGAAGCGCCTGCAACTGGGCCAACCGCAAGCCTGGCCGGTCGAGGAAGCGATCAAGGAATGGGGCTTTGGTCATGCCGTCTATTCCTTCGGCTCCAACAGCCGTGTGACCGCCGACAAGGCCCGCCGTGAACTGGGATGGCAGCCGAAACACGGTTCCGTATTCGACTGGATCGCGCACGGTGCGCTGTAGCGCCTGCCTTGGACGCGAATTCCCGTGCGGACTCAGCCCTGCAGACGCTCCTGCAGGAATTCGCGCAAGGCGACGATAGCCGGCGACAGCATCAGCCGATGCGTGCATACCAGGTTGAGCGGCGTCGGCTCGCCCTGATAATCGTCCAGCACTGCGACCAGCCGCCCGCTCTTCAGGTCGGGCGCGATATCGAGTGCCGACTTGTAGGCAATCCCCCTACCAGCCAAGGCCCAGCGCCGCACCAGGTCCGCATCGTCGCTGATGCGGTCACCCTGCACGACGATCGTTTCCGTTTTGCGATGGCGCTGAAAGACCCAGCGATCGTAGACGGTATCACCGAGCACGAAGCGCAGGCAATTGTGTTGCTGCAGCTCGGCTAGCGACTTCGGTTCACCGTACCGCTTGACGTACTCCGGCGATGCACATAGTACGCGGCGGTTGTCAGGTGCCAACGGCAAGGCGACCATGGCGGAATCCTCGGGCGCGCCGTAGCGGATTGCGACGTCGACCGGCTGCCGGTACAAATCCGCCAGACGATCGCTGATGCGGATGCGAAAGCGGATGTCCGGATGCCGTTGCTGAAATGCGTCCAGCCAGGGAAGCAAGATATTGCGGCCTAGGTCCGAAGGCATGGACAGATTCAGTTCGCCGCCCACCGTTTGCGCATCGCGCGCCACGCTGGCCGCGCCCTCTTCCACCGCGCGCAATATTTGCCGCACATGCGCCAGATAACGCTCGCCCTCTGCGGTCATGCGCATGCTGCGCGTGGAGCGCACGAAGAGCCTTGTGTCCAGACAGGATTCGAGACGCTTCAGCGCGGCGCTGGCCGCGGCGGGCGCAATATCGAGTTCGCGCGCAGCAGCCGACAAGCCGCCGCATTCGGCCGCGCGGGCAAATACCAGCAGATCTTCGATGCGCGGGATTTTCATTTTTGTTTTGAAAGTGTTATCGGATTTGCGGTATTTTTCAATAAACGAATATAACGGAAACTGCATGCATGCGGTGAACGCCGCAGCGCCGCTAGGTACAAACACATACGAATCCACAGGAACAAGAAAAGGAAAAATCATGAAAGCCATCGGCTACAAGCATGCCTCGCCGATCGATGCGCCAAATGCGCTGATCGAAACCAACCTCCCCGATCCCGTTCCCGCTAGCCATGACCTGCTGGTCGAAGTGCAAGCCATTTCCGTTAACCCGGTCGATGTGAAGATACGCGGTGCCGTCAATCCGCCTGAAGGCGAAGTGAAAGTGATCGGCTGGGATGCCGCCGGTATCGTGTGCGCCGTCGGCGAAAGCGTGACGCTGTTCAAACCGGGAGATCATGTTTATTACGCGGGCTCGCTGATCCGGCCCGGCGCGAACAGCGAACTGCATCTGGTAGACGAGCGCATCGTCGGCCGCATGCCAGCGTCCCTCAGCTTCGCGCAGGCAGCCGCGCTGCCGTTGACGACGATCACCGCCTGGGAATTGCTGTTCGATCGTTTGGGAATTGCACAGAATGGAGGACAAGGGGAAGCGCTGCTCGTAATCGGCGCGGCGGGTGGCGTCGGGTCCATTCTCGTACAGCTGGCACGCCAGCTGACCGGCTTGACGGTGATCGGTACTGCGTCGCGTGCACAGACACGCGAATGGGTGGAGAAGCTCGGCGCGCATCATGTGATCGACCATTCCAAGCCTTTGCACGAAGAGCTGAAAAAAATCGGCTTTAATCACGTCAAGTACATCGCCAGCCTCACGCATACCGACCAGCACTATGCGCAAATCGTCGAATCGCTGGAACCGCAAGGCAAGCTGGCGCTGATCGACGATCCGAAAACGCTGGATGCCATGCCGCTGAAACGCAAGTGCGCCTCGCTGCACTGGGAATTCATGTTCGCGCGGCCGATGTTCGACACGCCGGATATGCAAAAGCAGCACGAGCTGTTGAACGAAACGGCGCGCCTGATCGACGCCGGCGTGATCAAGACCACGCTGGCGGAAACCTATGGCGCGATCAATGCGGCCAACCTGCGCCGCGCCCACGCGATGATCGAAAGCGGCCGTGCGATGGGCAAGATCGTGCTCGAAGGATTCTGACAAGGAGAACAGCATGCAGTCCATCAAGACGCGAGCCTCGGCAATTGCTGCGGCATTCGCAGCGGTCTCGCTATTCGGGAGCGCGGCGTCAGCCAGCGATGCCACGCAAGCAGACGTGGCGACCGGCTCAATCGAAACCGTGGCGACCTTCCACGACGCGATGCCGACTGGCGTGACCGTCGCGCCGAACGGCCGCATCTTCGTCAACTATCCGCGTTGGGGCGACGACGTGCCTTTCACCGTGGCTGAGCTGGTGGATGGCAAGGCAGTGCCCTATCCGGATGCCAACTTCAATCGCGCGGATACCGCACGCCCTCGGGACAGCCTGATCAGTGTGCAAAGCGTGGTGGCAGACGCAAACAATCGGCTATGGATTCTCGATACGGCAGCGCCGGGCTTCACGTCTCCCGTCGCCGGCGGCGCCAAGCTGGTCGCGGTTGACCTGGCGAGCAACAAAGTGGTCAAAACCATCGTGTTCGGCCCAGACGTCGCCTTGCCGACGACCTACCTGAACGATGTGCGCTTCGATCTGCGGCAAGGAAAGGAAGGCGTGGCCTACATTACCGATTCGTCCACCCGCGGACCTGGCGCGCTCATTGTTGTCGACATTGCGAGCGGCAAAGCCACGCGCCGACTATCCGGCCATGCCTCTACCTCGCCGGACAAGGACTTCATCCCGGTCATCGACGGCCAGCAGTTGATGATGCGACCGCCGGGCGGCAAACCGACGAAGCTGCGAGTTGCCGCCGACGGCATCGCGTTGTCGCCGGATGGCGCGACGCTGTATTTCTGCCCGCTCTCCAGCCGCCACCTGTATTCGGTGCCGACTGCCGCATTGCGCGATCCGGCGATCAGCGACGCTGCACTGGGCAAGCTGGTTCGCGATCTCGGTGAGAAAGGCGCGTCCGACGGCCTGGAAGCTGACGTGAAGGGACATGTCTACGCGGGCGATTATGAGCATCATGCGGTACGTCGCTATGACGGCCGTACATGGCAAACGATCGCCCGGTCTCCCGAAATCCAGTGGCCGGATACCTTTTCCATTAGTACCAACGGCTATCTGTACTTCACCGTCAATCAGCTCGATCGCCAGCCAAGTTTCCATGAGGGACGCGATCTGCGGCAGAAGCCATACAAGCTCCTGCGCATGCGGATCGACGCGGGGCCGGTGCTGCTGAAATAACGATAAGAACGTAATCGATCACGCAAACAAAAAGCCGGCGATCCTCGTCGCCGGCTTTTCTGCAAGCGCTCTGCACGCTTACTTGATTGCGCCAAACACCTTGCTGAGAATCGCACTGCCGGTGCCGACCGGATCCTTGCGGATCGCCTTTTCCTCTTCGCCAATCATCAGGTACAGGCCGTCCAACGCACGCTGCGTCACGTAGCCTTCCACAGTCTTCTGGTCTTCCGGCACGTGAATGGAGCCGCCCACTTTGTCCATCAGGCCGTTGTACTTCGAAGACAAGCCGTTCTTGTCGGTGACGCCCTTAACGATCGGCAGGAACTGCTTGCCCAAAGGCGCTGCAGTTTTTGCGCGGAAAAAATCGGTGACTGAAGTGTCACCACCGGTCAGGATGTTCTTCGCATCGGTAACCGACATGTTTTTCACGGCGTCGATCAACAGCGGTTTAGCCATCGATACCGCCGATTCGGCCGCGTGGTTCATCGACACCTGCAAGTCATCGAGCTTCTTGCCCTGCCCGGTCATCTTCAGCAGCGGCATTGCCTTGTCGAGCACGCTCGGCAGCTGGATCTTCACTTTTTCATTGTTCAGGAAACCGTTTTGCTGGCCTAGCTTGGAGACCGCCACATCAGCGCCCTTTTCCAGCGCCGCCTTGACCCCGCTAGTCGCATCCTTGTTGCTGAGATCTGCGACCGACAAGGCAAGCGCTGC
>DATAHI010000058.1:0-4681 GCA_036263255.1 Oxalicibacterium sp.
CGTCATCACCGGTGCGACCGGGAACAACCTGAAGAACGTGACACTGGAATTGCCAGTCGGCCTGCTGACCTGCGTCACCGGCGTGTCCGGCTCCGGCAAATCCACGCTGGTCAACGATACCTTGTATCTTGCCGCCGCGCGGCATCTGTACGGTTCTCAAGCGGAACCTGCACCGCATGACACGATCAGCGGCTTCGAACATTTCGACAAGGTGATCTCGGTCGACCAGGCCCCGATCGGCCGCACGCCGCGCTCGAACCCCGCAACCTATACCGGTCTCTTCACCCCTATCCGTGATTTGTTCGCGACGGTGCCGCAGGCGAAGGAACGCGGCTATTCGGCCGGCCGCTTCTCGTTCAACGTCAAGGGTGGCCGCTGCGAAGCCTGCCAGGGTGACGGCGTGATCAAGGTCGAGATGCACTTCCTGCCGGACGTGTACGTGCCCTGCGATGTCTGCCACGGCAACCGCTATAACCGCGAGACGCTGGAAGTGCAGTACAAGGGCAAGAACATCACCGAAGTGCTGGGCATGACGGTGGAAGAAGCGCACGAGTTCTTCAAGCCGGTACCGGCGATCGCGCGCAAGCTGCAGACGCTGCTCGACGTCGGCCTCGGCTACATCCGTCTCGGCCAGAGCGCGACGACGCTGTCCGGCGGCGAAGCGCAGCGTGTCAAACTGTCGCTGGAATTGTCGAAGCGCGACACCGGCCGCACGCTGTACATCCTCGACGAACCGACTACCGGCCTGCACTTCCACGATATCGCATTGCTGCTGAAGGTGATCCACCGCCTGCGCGACCAAGGCAATACGGTCGTGATCATCGAGCACAACCTCGATGTGATCAAGACCGCGGACTGGCTGATCGATCTCGGTCCCGAAGGCGGTGCCGGCGGCGGCCAGATCATTGCCGCAGGCACGCCGGAAGATGTGGCGAAGAATCCTGCCAGCTTCACCGGCAAGTATCTGGCGCCGCTACTGAAGAAGAAGTAATCATGGCGAAACACCTGCGCATCATCGGCATCGTGCAAGGCGTCGGCTACCGTGCCGGCTTCGATGCGCAGGCACGTTCGCTCGGCCTTGCCGGCTGGGTGCGCAATCGACGTGACGGTTCGGTGGAAGCGATGGTGTGCGGCGAACACCATGCGCTGGAGAAGATCATCACTTGGGCGCACCGTGGCCCGATGATGGCGCGGGTCGATCAGGTCAATGTTGAAGAAGTGGACGATGTCGTAGTGGACAGCGATCGCTTCGACATCCGCGCAACCGAGTAGTCGGTTCGGGGAAGTCAGCAAAAAGGCGAACCATGGTTCGCCTTTTTTATTTCGGCAATCCCAGCCAAAGGCCGATCGGCACGAAGACAAAGGAAACGAGGTTGCCGAGCAGGACGATGGACGCCACCTTATCCGGCTCTTGCTTGTATTGTTCGGCCATCATGAAGCAGGTGACGGCTGGCGGCAGCGAAGCGAACAGGTACATTTGCCCGCGCTGCACCGGCGTCAAGTTCAGCAACACATCGAGCAGCGCGGCGACGATCAGCCCGCTCAAGGGACAAACGATCGCGCCTATCATGCCGATGGACCAGCTGCGCAGGCTGATGTCGCACATGCGCACACCGAGCGAAAACAGCATCAGCGGAATGCAGGCGTCGCCCAGTATCTTCATCGCGGCGAAGACCGGCGTCGGCACCGTCACATGAGCAATGGCGAACAGCATGCCGAGCGCCATCGCGATCATCACCGGATTGCGCAGGAACTGCCAGAACGATACGCGCGGCCCACCGCGTCCGCTTTCGAGAATCTTGACACCTGCGGTGAAGTACACGAGATTGCAGGCCATGAAGAGCGCGACCGCAGCGCCGAGTTCCTGTGCGCCGAAGGCCAGCACGGCGAGCGGCAAACCCATGTTGCCGCAGTTGTTGTACATCATCGGCGGTACGAAGCTGCGCACCTCGTAACCGAACAGGCGCGCGACGGGCCACCCCAGCAAGCCGGAACCCAGCGATATCAATACGCCGGCCGCAATCAGCGTCGCGTTGTGCGCGACATCGAAATCCTTCGCCGCCAGCGCGGTGAAAATCAGTAGCGGCATCAGCACATCCATGCTGATGCGATTGGCGGACAACATGTCGGTGCGCACCGTGTCGCCGCGCGCGCGTGCGTAGGCATAACCTAGGCCGATGATGATGAACACCGGCAGGATGATGCCGAGAATGCGCGTCAGGATTTCCATGATGCGGTTAGCAATACTCGTGCTTTACGATGGACGCGGCAAATCGTAACGTTCGAGGAATGGGCAGCCCGTCATCGGCAGGAAAGAAGGGATGCGGTAGTAATGATCGGCGATCGCCTTCAGAATGCGTTCGCGATACACCGGATAGTTGAAGTCTTGCCCATCCGCATACCAAAAGGTCACGCCGTCGACGATGAAGGAATGCACCGTGACGGAGGAAAAATACGGTGCCAATTCAGCCGGCTCGATCTTTTCGCGATCAAAAATGCGGATCGTTTTGCCGGCGTAGTTACGGAAATCGACGATCAAGTCGTCTTGCCGTGCATGGAAACGCCCTTCGCCGAATACCGGCCAGTAGTCGCGAGCATGGTAGGACAGAATCGAGATCGGGTTGTAGGCACGGCCCATCACGATGCCATCGCGCGGAAGATCGCTGCGCAGAGCAGCGACGATCTTGTCGGCATCCCTGTGGAACACGACATCCTCATGGAAGCCGCCCTTCCATACCGATGCCGGCAGCACAATGATGGCGGCCAATGCCAGCAGATGCGGCACCGCATACCAGGCGGTCCACTTCGCATATTTGCGCAATTCCTCCGCCGAACACGCCATGCCGACAAACAGAAACACGAAAGGCATGAACCCGAGCACCCAGTGCAATCCGATCTGTTTCTTCATCGATAGCAACAGGAACAGCGCGAAAGGCACCACGAATAGCACTGCCAGCGCACCGCGTGCCAGCATCGTCTGCCGTGTGCGCAACAATCGCCAGGAAACCCATGGCGTGATCAGATAGATCATCATCGCGACGTACACGATCACCGTCTTCGCCGACCAATGCGCCTTTTCGTTGCGATTGATCAGGTTGAACATGATGTTGGTCCAGCAGTGGTCTGCGTTGAACACCATGTTGATTGCAAAGAAAGGTACCGAGCAGGCCGCGATCAACACCAGCTTCGGCCAGTTGCGCGGCGAGCGGCACAGATAAGCGAAATAGGCGAGCGCCAGCAAGCCGGCAAAGTATTTAGAAAGCAGGCCGCAGCCCAGAAAGACGCCGCACGCGATATACCACGCCGTGCGGCCAGACAGATTGCCGCGCACAAAGCAATAACCGGACAGGAAAACGAAGAAGATCAGCGGCGTGTCGGTGGTGACGATGTTCAGCGCCCAACTGAAAGGCAGCAGCAGGAACAGGCTGCCCAGCCACCAGGCTTCACTTTCGCGCGTCTGATCAAGACGACGGATCAGATCGACCAGACCAAGCGCGATCAGGCTCCACAGCAACACCGTGAAGAAGCGGATCGACAGCGGATGCGCGGAAACGCTATTCAATACATACAGCAGCCAGCCGACCATCGGTGGATGATCGGAATAACCCCAGTCAGGAAACACGCCCCATTGATAGAAAAAGGCTTCGTCGCCGGTGATCGGGAAGAAAGCCGCCAGCAGCAGCTTGACCAATAGGGTCAATACGAAAACGCAGGCAAATACGCGGCGCGCGCTTCCCACATCCGCATGCGAAGCATGCGCAAACATCCGATTCATTCCACCAATTCCTTACGCCTTGATGGCGAGCGTCAGCACACCGGCGACAATCAGGCCTACGCCCAGCACCTTGTATATGCTTACCGACTCGCCGAGAAAAAACATGCCCGCCAGCGTGGTCAACACCACGCCGAGCGACACCAACGGATAGGCAAGACTCACTTCGAGCCTGCCGAGCACGAGCAGCCACAAGGCCGCACTCGCACCGAAACAGATCATGCCGCCCCAGATTGCCGGGCTGGTCAGCGCCAGCCAGTAGATCGAACGCATGCCGCTCGCCATCGCCTGCTGCATGGCTGACGCCGACATGCCGATCTTCATCAGCACCTGTGCCGCCGCCGTCAGGCATACGCAAAAGAAAGCAAGCAGTAAGGCGGCAAAATGGCTCATGCAAATCCCCAAGGAATCGCTGCGGCAACCGCAATGCAAGCGATCGCTATAGCGACGATCCAGCTCGCGCGGTCCGTGATGGCGAACAGCAGCGGATCATCATGGATTTCCATGCGTGAAGTCTTCAGCCACAGACGCATGATCCAGAACAACACGACGGGCAAGGTCAGCCATAGCAGTTCCACATGCGGATACATAGCGCCGCCGATCTGACTGTCCACATAGAGTGCCAGCAGCATCACGGCGACAAACCCGCTCGCCAGTCCCATTGAAATGAGATACGGCAGATCGCTGGAGCGATAACCGCGTCCGGCAAGCGCGACGTTGCCGTCGCCGCTCATGAATTCCAGCTCGGCACAACGCTTGACCAGCGCCAGGCTGAGGAAGATGAACAGCGAAATCGCCAGCAGCCAGTTCGACACCACCACCGCACTGACGATGCCGCCGGCCAGCACGCGGTGCGTATACAGCGAAGCAAGCACCAGCACATCGACGATGGCAATCTGCTTCAGTCGC
>DATAHI010000059.1:0-4153 GCA_036263255.1 Oxalicibacterium sp.
AGTCGACGGGCGCCCGCTGAAAGGCCAATTCCTGCGTGCCGCCGCGACGGCGAACACGATGGTGGACCAGCTCTCCTCCTTCGCATCCGAAGTGACCCGCGTCGCGCGTGAGGTGGGTACCGAAGGTAAGCTCGGTGGCCAGGCAAACGTGCCGGGCGTCGCAGGTACCTGGAAGGATTTGACCGACTCGGTGAACTCGATGGCAGGTAACTTGACGTCTCAAGTGCGTAACATCGCCGACGTCACGACCGCGGTGGCAAACGGCGACTTGTCCAAGAAAATTACTGTTGACGTGCGCGGCGAGATTCTGCAGTTGAAAGACACCATCAATACAATGGTCGATCAGCTGCGTTCCTTCGCATCCGAGGTGACCCGTGTGGCGCGTGAGGTCGGTACCGAGGGCCGTCTCGGTGGTCAGGCGAACGTGCCGGGCGCATCGGGTACGTGGAAAGATCTGACCGATAACGTGAACTTCATGGCCTCGAACCTGACCGCACAGGTGCGTAACATCGCGGACGTGACCACCGCCGTGGCAAACGGCGACCTTTCCAAGAAAATTACGGTGGACGTGAAAGGCGAGATTCTCGAACTGAAAGACACCATCAACGTGATGGTGGACCAGCTCTCCTCCTTCGCCTCCGAAGTGACCCGTGTGGCGCGCGAAGTGGGTACCGAAGGCAAGCTGGGCGGCCAGGCGCAGGTGAAAGGCGTCGGCGGCACGTGGAAGGACTTGACCGAAAACGTGAACTTCATGGCGGCCAACCTGACCGCACAGGTGCGCGGTATCGCCGGCGTGGTGACCGCGGTGGCAAACGGCGACCTGAAGAAGAAACTGACCGTGGCGGCACAGGGCGAGATCGCATCGCTGGCCAACACCATCAACGAGATGACCGATACGCTGGCCGTGTTTGCCGATCAGGTGACGACGGTGGCGCGCGAGGTCGGCGTTGAAGGAAAACTGGGCGGCCAGGCAAGCGTGCCGGGTGCATCCGGTACCTGGAAAGACTTGACCGAGAACGTCAACCAGTTGGCAGCGAACCTGACCACACAGGTGCGCGCGATTGCCGAGGTGGCGACCGCTGTGACACGCGGCGACTTGTCGCGTTCGATTCAGGTTGAAGCGCTCGGCGAGGTTTCCGATCTGAAGGACAACATCAACGAGATGATCCGCAACCTGAAGGAAACCACACAGAAGAACGCGGAGCAGGACTGGCTGAAAACCAACCTCGCACGCTTCAGCCGCCTGCTGCAAGGCCAGCGCGATCTGGAAGCGGTGTCGACCATGATTTTGTCGGAACTCGCACCGCTGGTGTCCGCGCATCACGGCGTGTTCTACATGATGGATTCCGGCGTACCGGATCCGCGCCTGCGTATGGTCGCCAGCTACGGCTACCGCTCCAACCGTAAACTGCCGACTTCCTTTGCACCAGGCGAAGGGCTGGTCGGTCAGTGCGCGCTGGAAAAAACCCGCGTATGGCTGACGAACATTCCGCGCGACTACATCAGTGTGTCCTCCGGCCTCGGTTCGGCCCCGCCGACCAACATCGTGGTACTGCCTATCCTGTTCGAGCAGCAGATCAAGGCGGTCATCGAGATTGCTTCGCTCGATCGCTTCACGCAAACCCACATGGGCTTCCTCGATCAGCTGATGGAATTGATCGGCGTGGTGTTGAACACCATCGAAGCGAACAGCCGTACCGAAAGTCTGCTGACGCAATCGCAGTCGCTGGCGCAGGAACTGCAACAAACCAACCAGGAGCTGGCCGAGAAAGCACGTCTGCTATCCGAACAGAACAGCGAGGTGGAACGCAAGAACCGCGAAGTGGAACAGGCGAAACTGGCGCTGGAAGATAAGGCAACGCAACTCGCCTTGTCCTCCAAATACAAGTCCGAGTTCCTCGCCAACATGTCGCACGAGCTGCGCACGCCGTTGAACAGTCTGCTGATTCTGGCACAGCAACTAGCCGACAATCCGCGTGGCAATCTGTCGGAGAATCAGGTCGAATACGCGAAGACCATCTATGGTTCCGGCAGCGATCTACTGATTCTGATCAACGACATTCTCGACCTCTCGAAGATCGAATCCGGCACCGTCACGCTGGAAGTCAGCGAATCGCGCATGCCGATTCTGGCAAATTACGTCGAACGTACTTTCCGTCATATGGCCGAGGCGAAGCAGCTCGAATTCCGCATCTCGCTGGACGATCGCCTGCCGACCTCGATCATGACGGATACCACGCGCCTGCAGCAGATCCTGAAAAATCTCTTGTCGAACGCATTCAAGTTCACCGAAACCGGCGGCGTGAAGCTGGACATCGGTCTCGCCAAATCGGGCTGGACGCCGGATCACCCACACCTGAGCACTGCCGATGCCGTGCTGGCGTTCTCGGTGACCGACTCCGGCGTCGGTATTCCGAGCGACAAGCTTCAGCTGATCTTCGAGGCCTTCCAGCAAGCGGACGGCAGTACCGCGCGGCGGTATGGCGGCACCGGTCTCGGCCTGTCGATCAGCCGCGAACTGGCGCGTCTGCTCGGTGGTGAAATCCGCGTCACCAGTACAGTCGGCCGCGGCAGCACGTTCACCTTGTACCTGCCATACGAACGTGCCGGCTTTGGCAACTATGTGGCGCAGGCAACGAGCAACGCAGCCATGGCGTTGACGCTCAGCAGCGAAACCGAAATGGCCGGACCGCACCCGACCATTGCCTATCCGCAGGCACCTAGCGAGCTGGCCGAATCGCAGGTCTTCACTCCGCCGGAGGCCGTGTTCGACGACCGCAACATCGTCGCGCCGGGCGATCCATCCGTGCTGATCGTCGAGGACGATTCACGCTTCGCCAAGGTTCTGCTCGGCTATGCGCGCGAGAAGGATTTCAAGGGCATCGTTACCTTCAGCGGCGACGCAGCGCTGACGCTGGCGCGCGACTACATGCCTTCCGCGATCTTCCTCGACATCGACCTGCCGGACACCGATGGCTTCACCGTGCTGGACCGACTGAAGCGTGATCCGGCCACGCGGCATATTCCGGTTCACGTTCTGTCCAATTCCAACGAACGCGAACGCGGCTTGCGCCAGGGCGCGATCTCGTGGCTGACGAAGCCCGTCGCGCATGAACGCCTCGATGAAGAATTCGCGCGCGTGCAGAAGTTTCATTTCCGCGGCAAGCGTAATCTGCTGATCGTGGAAGACAATGAGGTGCAGCGCAACCACATCATCGAATTGATCGGCAATACCGACCTGCACATCACTGCTGTCGGTGCCGCTAATGCCGCGCTGGAAGCCTTGAAGGGAACACAGTTCGACTGCATGGTGCTGGACCTGACGCTGCCCGACATGGACGGCTTCGCTCTGCTGGACATCATCAGCAAGGACAAGCGTCTGGCCAATCTCCCGATCGTCATCTACACCGCGAAGGAACTGGACCGCAAGGAAGTGGCGAAGCTCAAGCGCGTGGCGAAGACCATCGTCATCAAGGACGCCAATTCTCCGGAGCGGCTGTTGAACGAAACCTCGCTGTTCCTGCACCGCTCACAAGCCAGCTTGCCGGATGCGCAACGTCGCATGCTGGAAGAGGTCTACGCGGCGCAGAACGACTTGAGCGGCCACAAGGTGCTGATCGTCGACGACGACCTGCGCAATATCTTTGCGCTGACGACAGCGCTTGAGCGGCAGAACATGGTGGTGGTATTCGCCGAGAACGGCAAGGACGGTATCGAGATGCTGGAAAACGATCCGGATATCGAAATCGTCCTGATGGACATCATGATGCCCGAGATGGACGGCTACGACACGATGCGGGCGATCCGCAATATCCAGAAATTCAAGTCGCTGCCGATCATCACGCTGACGGCGAAAGCAATGAAGGGCGATCGTGACAAGTGCTTCGCCGCGGGTGCTTCGGATTACATCACCAAACCGGTCGACGTGGCGCAACTGCTGTCGCTGATGCGCGTATGGCTGTTCCAGTGAGCATGGATACCGGATCACCGCGCACGGTGCTGGAAGACGTCGAGCTGGCGCTGCTGCTCGAAGGCATCTATCGCACGCGCGGCGATGACTTCCGCTCGCACGAAGCCGCCGCGCTCAAGCCCAAGCTGCATGCTTTCATGGCCGATCGCAGTCTGGCAACGCTCTCCGCATTGCAGGAACGTG
>DATAHI010000060.1:0-5477 GCA_036263255.1 Oxalicibacterium sp.
TGCCAACAGTGATCTCGGCACGCGACACTCGGCCGGCGATCGGCGCCGAAATCTCCGTGTACTGAAGATTCAAGCGCGCAGTCTGCACCGCGGCATCCGCCGCTTTCAGGTCGGCGTCAGCTTCCTGAAAAGCATTCTCGCGTGTGTCCAGTTCACGCTGTGCGACGGCACGCTCCTCCAGCAGCTTGCGGGTACGCTCAAGCTCGGTTTTGGCCAGCGACAGGCGTGCCTGTGCGCCCGCACGCGCGGCTTCTGCACGCGCCAGTTCTGCCTTGTACGGACGCGGATCGATGGTGAACAGGCGATCGCCCTTCTTCACCAGCTGACCTTCCTGAAAATGCACCGCATCGATGGTGCCCGAGATACGTGGCCGCACTTCCACCTGATCGACTGCTTCGACGCGCCCTGAAAAGTCGTCCCACTCGGTGACCGAACGTTCGAGTACGGCGGCAACGGATACCGGGGTCGCGGTTGGTGCGGCAGCCGCCTGCGCTTTTTCTGCATGACCGCTCAGAGAGACGGTGGCAATGCCGGCGATCAGCAGAACGCTAACGGCAATCGCGATCGCGCTGCGGGAAAAACGGATTGTGCTGTGCTTGTTCATGGGTATTCCTTGAGACAAATGAGTTGAATGGGTAAAAGCGAAGCTGCCGCACTGCGTCTTCACGCTTGCAGTGCAAACCTTCTGCCGATTTCGAATGAGGAAGCGCGATACCGCTGCAGCGGCTGTGAAACTGAAGACTTAGCGCTGTGCCAGACCGATGACGTGTGTTTAGCGACAACAGGCCGCGCTGGCGGCGGGACGGCGGATCAAGGACATCATTGATGCACCGTCAAGCCGCTTTGCCCGAAATTTCCGACCGAAGCCGTGGCGGTTGCCCACAGACTGCCGCCGGTCAATGCGCCTTCGACGATGGCGTCGGACACTGAGCTGTTTTGTAAAATGGCCGTCAGCGCCAGCGAGCCGGCGACGGCAATTGTTGCTGTATAGATACCATTTTTCATGTTCTTGCCCTCTAGAATTTGTTTGTACTCAGCATGTCAATCCACTGATAAACCATGCGCCCACGCCTCCCGAGCAAGTCCTTTGTCATATAGTTTTAATATTTGATAGTGATCGCTATGATTCTGTCGGGAACTTTAACGGGCTTGCGGAACTCTGTCAAGCAATTTAATATCGATCACTATGGAATCTGAAATTCAGGCTGAAAAGCCGCGGAAAAAGACCGGTCGACCGTTGTCGTTCGACCGCGAGGTGGCGCTTGAGAGAGCCATGCTCGTGTTCTGGCGCTATGGTTACGAAGCCGCTTCGCTGCAGGAATTGACTTCCGCGATGGGAATCACGCCGCCCAGCTTGTACGCTGCTTTCGGCGACAAGGAAAAGCTGTTTCTGGAAGCGGTCGAGCGCTATTCAAGCAAGCGCTGCGATGTATTGCAGTGCATGTTTGCCGAAGCGCCGACGGCACGCGATGCAGTGGAAAGGCTTTTGCAGAGCAGCGCGGTAGAAAACACCTGCCCCAGCCACCCGCCGGGATGCCTCGTCGTGACGGCGGCGACCAATTGTTCCGCATCGGCCGAACACGTACAGGATGCTATGGTGCAGCGGCGCAGCGACATCGAGGCAATGGTCAAGGAACGTATCGAACGTGGTATCCAGGAAAGTGAGCTTCCGCCCGAGACCGATGCCGGCATGCTGGCAAGCTTTTACATGACCGTCATTCACGGCATGTCGATTCGCGCGCGGGACAACTGCAATCGGGACGATCTGCTCGCCATTGCATCGTCCGCCATGAGGGCGTGGCCGGCGAAGAAGTAAGGAAGATTTGGCGGGGTGGCGTCGGGTCGCCTTACTGACGTCTTGCCGACCGAACCTTATGCCGTCACTTCTGCAGTATCGCCATTCCTCTCTCCACGGCCGGCCTCGTGCCGACCGCATCGAGCCAGCGGCGCACCGCCGGTTTAGCATTCAAGCTTTCCACCAATACATCCTTCAAGTAATCGCTGACTGGGGCAGTCCACGGGTAAGCGGCGATATCGGCGATCGTGTATTCGTCGCCGCCCAAATACGCACAGCGTGAGAGGCGCGTTTCCATCACGCCGAGAAGACGCTCTCCTTCTTCCGTGAAGCGTTGAATCGCCGGTGGCGATTTCTCTTTTGCCCGTACCGCGAAATAGCCGAGCTGACCGAACATCGGTCCCAGATTGCCGATCTGCCAGTGCAGCCAGGCCAGCGCTTCGTAGCGACTGCGGCCGGAAGCTGGCAGAAAACAGCCGCTTTTGTCGGCCAGATAAGTCAGAATCGCGCCGCTCTCGAACAATGCCAATGGCCCTCCTTCAGCGGCGTCATCGACCATCGCCGGAATCTTGTTGTTCGGCGAAATCGCCAGAAAGGATTCCGCAAACTGCTCATTTCTGCTCAGATCGACCGCGCGTAGCTGATACGGCCAGCCCAGTTCCTCAAGCAAGATGGCCGGCTTGCGACCGTTCGGCGTGGTCCAGGTATAGAGCGTGATCATGGCCTTCCTCCGTTGCGGTTCCTCGTCGTGTGAGTCGCTGCAAGAAGAAAAGTGCGTCGCCATCGCGTCCAGTCGCGGGATAAATACCCTAGAATACCGGGCACTGTCCTCATCCACTGGATAATCGCATGGACCGCTTCGATACGATGCTGGCTTTTACCCGTGTCGTGGAACTCAAGAGTTTTACGCAGGCGGCAATCTCGCTGAACCTGCCGAAGGCCACGGTCTCCGCCCAGGTGATTGCGTTGGAAAAACGCTTACGGGTGAAACTGCTCAACCGTACCACGCGGCACGTCAGCCTGACACCGGACGGCGCAAGTTACTATGAGCGAGCGGTGCGCCTGCTCGGTGAGCTGGAAGAAACGGAAGCGTCGGTTCGACAAGCCGCGATGTCGCCCAAGGGAAGGTTGCGCGTGGAGGTCCCGGCCGCAATCGGACGTCGCATCATTGCACCGGCACTGGCCGATTTTTTTGATCGCTATCCCGACATCGAGCTCGAAATCGGCTGCAATGAACGGCCAGTGGATTTGGTACATGAAAACATCGACTGCATGATACGCACCGGCCAGAACACGGACGAATCACTGCTCGCGCGCCTGCTCGGCGAATTCCAGATGAAGACCTACGCTGCGCCATCCTATCTTGCCCGGCACGGACGTCCGGCGTCGTTCGACGATCTGCAGCAGCATGACTGCATCGTCTTTGCATCGCCGCGGACCGGCCAGGTGCGTCCTTTCGTCTACGAAAATATCGCGGAAGGCGCCGCAACCACAATCGAAGTGCAAGGTCGGCGCCGGGTCGTCATCGATGATCTCGACAGTTGCGCTGCCGCCGCCTGCGCCGGCGTGGGCCTGATCCAGCTGGCCGACTTCATCGCCGATGAACTGGTCGCCAGCGGCAAGCTCGCGCCTGTGCTGGAACACCATCTGTCGCAGAAAATTCCAATCTGGCTGCTGTATCCGCCCAACCGTCATCTCTCCACGCGCGTGCGCGCCTTTGCGGAATGGAGCGGCGACCTCTTCGCCGGCATCGGCTGCGGTTTGCCCGCGTGAGCACTGCCGGGTTCAGAACGAGGAGCCCGGCGTCAAGAGAAATGCCGTCTCTTCCGGAGTGGACGGACGGCCGAGAATGGCGTTGCGATGCGGGAAGCGACCGAAGCGCGCAATGACGTCGCGATGACGCATGGCGAAATCGTGGTAGCCCGCGAACGTCTCCTTGTGCGAGTCAGGTACGTCGCTTAGCAGGTGCTCGAACAATTCCACCGCACGGTCCTGATGCGCCAGCGATTCCGCATGCTCAAGCGGCAGATACAGGAACACGCGCTGTATCGGCCGCAAGGCCTGGTCCATGCCGCGGGCGATCGCGTCGATGGCCCATTGCAAGGCGAGCGGATCGTAAGCGAAAGACTGCGGCCGCCCACGATAGATATTGCGCGGGAATTGGTCGGTCAGCAGTACCAGCGCGAGCGTCCCCGTCGGGGTCGCGGCCCAGCTATCGTATTCGCCCGCAGCGGCGGCCTCCACGTCCGAGCTGAAACGCGCGGCAATCTCGCGGTCGGTCGCGTCGCTCTTCGCCCACCACATCCGCCCCTGCTGTTGCGCCACTGCGCGATCATCGGTCTCGCCACCGAACCAGTAGCTGAGAATCGCCTCGGCACGATCGGAGGGCTGCTTCGCATTGGTGACGTCTTTCGTGCTGCCATGCGCAATATTCATCGTGTTCCCTTTCTTTCGATGCGCGAACCGTGCGGTATCTTCGCCATCCTCTTTACACCCGTACCGGCAATTTTTACAAGCCTGGTGCCGGTCGCCAAAAATCGCATTATGTACTTTGACAGCTGACAACTTTCCACCTGAGCCATTGTCTCAGGAACATGCAAAGCAAGCCACGAAGTACGAACACAATGCGCTTTCATTCCTCTACCCAATGTCTGGAAAAACTGATGATGTTTTTTCTCAGCCTGCTGCTGGCCGCCTGTGCAACGCTGCCGGACGTGCAATATCTCAATGCCTCGCTGGACGCGCCCGCCGTCCCCACCATCAAGGCTGCAAACGGCAAGGAGCTTCCGAACCGAACGGCGGAATCATTGCTTGCACAGCGATTGCGTACGGCACAGGTCGACATACCTGACGTCGCGGCGCTGGAAGAGGCGGCCACCAACAGTCCGCTCATTGCAGGCAACAAGCTGACCTTGCTGAATGACGGACCGCAAACCATCTCGGCAATGATCGCAGCAATCAAGACCGCAACGGACAACATCAATCTCGAAACCTACATCTTCGACGAAGGCATGCTGGGCGAAGAGTTCTCCAATCTGCTGATCCAGAAGCAGCAGGCCGGCGTACAGGTGAACATCATCTACGACAGCGTTGGTTCCCTGAAGACGCCGCCGGAATTCTTCCAGAAGCTGCGCAATGCCGGCATCAGCGTGGTCGAGTTTAATCCTGTAAATCCCTTGAAGCGCTTCGGGCGCGACTGGCGTCTCAACAATCGTGATCATCGCAAGATTCTTGTCGTGGATGGCAAGGTTGCGTTCACAGGCGGCATCAACATCAGCGACGATTATTCGTCCGGCTCGCTGTTCCGCTCGAAATCCCGAAATACCTCGCATCTTGGTTGGCGAGATACGCACGTCCGCGTCGAAGGGCCGGCGGTCGCTTCATTTCAATGGCTCTTTCTACAAACATGGGTCAACCAAAAAGGCGTTGAACTGCGGCATGCCAATTATTTCCCTCGCCTGCAACCAGTCGGCAACCAAATCGTACGAGTGATAGGTAGCGAACCGGAAGGCAACTACGAGACCTACAAGGCGTATGTCGTCGCAATGCAGCAGGCAAAGGTTTCCATTCATGTGACGAACGCCTATTTTGTACCTGACAAGCAGTTGATACAGGTATTGACCGATGCCGCAAAACGCGGTGTCGACGTTAAGCTCATCTTCCCCGGCGTATCCGATACGAG
>DATAHI010000061.1:0-10910 GCA_036263255.1 Oxalicibacterium sp.
CTGGGACCCGGTGCTCGGCACGGCTGTATCCGATCTCGAAGTGGTGTCGGAAGAGGACGACGGCCACATGTGGCATATCCGACACCCGCTGGCGGACGGCACCAAATACCAATTCCCGATCGCCTTCGATGAAGACGGCAAGGCCACCGAGTGGGAAGAGCGCGACTTCATCGTCGTCGCCACCACGCGCCCCGAAACCATGCTGGGCGACGTCGCCGTAGCAGTCGACCCAACCGATGAGCGCTACCAGGCCTTGGTCGGCAAGCAACTCGTGCTGCCGCTGTGCAATCGCACGATCCCGTTGATCACCGACGAATATGTCGACAAGAACTTCGGTACCGGCTGCGTGAAGATCACTCCGGCGCACGACTTCAACGACTATGCGGTCGGCCAGCGCCACAAGCTCGATCAAATCAGCATTCTGACGCTCGACGCCAAGATCAACGACAATGCGCCCACCGCGTATCAAGGTATGGATCGCTACGTCGCACGCAAGCAGATCGTCGCCGATCTCGAAGCACAAGGTCTGCTGGAATCGGTGAAACCGCACAAGCTGATGGTGCCGCGCGGCGACCGCACCGGCGTCGTCATCGAGCCGATGCTGACCGATCAATGGTTTGTGGCAATGAGCAAACCCGCGCCGGAAGGGACCTTCAATCCGGGCAAGTCGATTGCCGAAGTCGCGCTGGAAAAAGTTTCCAGCGGCGAGATCAAGTTCGTACCGGAAAACTGGACTACCACCTATAACCAGTGGCTGAACAACATCCAGGACTGGTGCATCTCGCGCCAGCTGTGGTGGGGCCATCAGATCCCGGCATGGTACGACGACGAAGGCAATATCTACGTCGCACGCGACGAAGAGGAAGCGAAGGCGAAGGCCGGTGGCAAATCCTTGAAACGCGATGACGACGTGCTCGATACCTGGTTCTCATCCGCCCTGGTGCCCTTTTCCACGCTCGGCTGGCCGGAAGAGACGCCGGACCTGAAAGCCTTCTTGCCGTCTTCCGTGCTGGTCACCGGCTTCGACATCATCTTCTTCTGGGTTGCGCGCATGGTGATGATGACGTCGCATTTCACCGGCAAGGTTCCGTTCAAGACCGTGTACGTGCACGGCCTGGTGCGCGATTCGAGCGGCCAGAAGATGTCGAAATCCAAGGGCAACACACTGGACCCGATCGACCTGATCGACGGCATCAGCGTCGACAACCTCGTTGCGAAACGCACCATCGGTCTGATGAATCCGAAACAGGCCGCAAGCATCGAGAAAGCGACACGCAAGGAGTTCGCCGCCGGCATTTCTGCCTACGGCACCGACGCATTGCGCTTCACGATGGCGAGCTATGCCTCGCTGGGACGCAACATCAACTTCGATCTCGGCCGCTGTGAAGGCTATCGCAACTTCTGCAACAAGTTGTGGAACGCGACGCGCTTCGTGCTGATGAACTGCGAAGGCCACGACTGCGGCTTCCGCGATGCGCCTTGTGCTGCCGGCGATTGCGAACCCGGCGGTTACACCGACTTCTCGCAAGCCGATTACTGGATCGTCTCGCTGCTGCAGCGTGTGGAAGCGGAAGTTGCGAAGGGTTTTGCCGACTACCGCTTCGACAATATCGCCTCGACCATTTATCAATTCGTGTGGGACGAATACTGCGACTGGTATCTTGAAGTCGCCAAGGTGCAAATCCAGACTGGCACCGAAGCGCAACAACGTGCCACACGCCGCACTCTGCTGCGCGTGCTGGAAACGATCCTGCGCCTCGCGCACCCGATCATACCCTTCATCACCGAGCAACTGTGGCAAACCGTCGCGCCGCTGACTGGCATCCAGCTGAACCCGGCCGGCGACACGATCATGCTGCAAAAGTATCCGGAAGCGCAACCAAGCAAGATCGACGAAGCGTCCGAGCAATGGATGGCCGAGTTGAAGTCGCTGACCGACGCCTGCCGCAACCTGCGCGGCGAGATGCAGTTGTCGCCGGCACAGCGCGTGCCGCTGATCATGGAAGCGGCTGACGCGGCGCAGAAAGAACGTCTGCAAGCCTTCGCTCCCTACCTGCAGTCGCTGGCCAAGCTGTCGGAAGTACAGGTCGTCGCCAAGCTGCCAGAATCGCCGGCGCCGGTTTCGATCGTCGGCATCACCAAGCTGATGCTGAAGGTCGAGATCGACGTGGCTGCTGAACGCGAACGATTGACCAAGGAAATCACGCGCCTGGAAGGCGAAATCGCGAAGGCGAATGCCAAGCTCTCCAACGAAAGTTTCGTCGCCCGCGCGCCAGCGCAGGTGGTAGCACAGGAGAAGGAACGTGTCGCGAACTTCTCGGCGACGTTGGACAAATTGCGCGAGCAGTTCGCGAAGCTGTAAGCAAGAAAACGCTGAATGCGAAAAGCGCAGGCAATGCCTGCGCTTTTTTATTTTCGCTTCATTTATTTCGTTCAACCGTCGATATGCGCGACCAGCGGCAAGTGATCCGACGCCAGCCTTGCCAGCGGCGTGGCATGCACATTGATGCGTAACAGCCGATGCCGTGGACTGATCCAGATGCGGTCCAGCGCAAAAATCGGCCAGCGCGAAGGAAACGTGCGCACCGTAGGCACTGCTTCGAAATGCGAAACCAGACGGCGCAGGCAGCGGCCGTACACAAACCACTCGTTGACGTCGCCCATCAGAATCACCGGCATGCTGTCCGTATCGAAGGTTTGCAGAAGGCGGCTGATCTGATCGCATCGCTCCGCCGGCCGCAAGCCTAGGTGCGTCGCCACGATGCGCAACGGATTGCCATGCACGTCGAGGTCCGCATCCAGCGCGCCGCGCGGTTCGCGGCTGCCGAAGGAGAGATCGATGGTGCGCGTCATCCGAACCGGATAGCGGCTCAGCACCGCGTTGCCGTAGCGTCGATGCGGCAGATTTAATGCCGGCCCTTCGACTGCATGGAATCCAGTCGCCTGCTGCAATGCGCTCAGCACATTTTCGCGCCGCGTATCGCCGAGCGGCACTTCCTGCAGCGCAATCACATCGGCGTCGATTTCCTGCAGGACCGCCGCGACCCGGCTCGGATTGAAGCGGCGATCGGTGCCGACTGCGCCGTGGATGTTATAGGTCGCAACGGTCAATGGCCAAGGATCCAGATCCACAGGCTGTTCGGGTTGCAACTTGTCGTTGTTCATCTCCATGATGCCGCTCTCATGATGCTTTCATAGGTGTTTTGTGCGGACGGTCGAACAGCTTTTGCAGCCCGATCGCAATGGCGATCAGCAATACGCCGACCGCGGCGAGAATCGCAAACGTTTCCGGACTGGGATCGCGTATGGCCGCCGCGAGATGGTGAACGAAGGTCACGGTGAGAACGATGCCTGGGCTCATGCCGAGCGCCGTGCCTAACATGTAATCGCGCAGGCCGATGTGCGACGCGCCCGCGATCACATTGACGATGGTGAAAGGCGCAATCGGCAGGATGCGGATGATCGCCATCGCCAGGATGCCGCGCTTGGCGATGCGGCGGCTCAAGCGGTTGACGCGCGCACCGAGATACCGACGCACGGTATCGCGTCCTATCCATCTGCCGAGCAGGTAGGTGAGAACCGCCGTCGTGGTCGAGCCGACGATCGCATACAGTGCGCCGTATAGGGGGCCGAACACGGCGCCGGTCACGCCGATCAGCAGCGTGATTGGAATGACGAGTCCCGCCACCGCATAAAACGCGATGACGATCAATGGCGTAAACGGCATCTCGTCGATGCGGTGCGCGACCGCAATCAGCGACGTCAGGTTGACCCACTTGCCGAGCGGCGTGAAGCGCCATGCCAGCGCGCAGATCGCCAGCGCCAGCGCAACGAGGCCCAGACCAACCAGGCGGCGCGGCACGGGCTTGCGCGCGTCTTTCGGAACGAGTTGCGCAATCAGCTCGTTCGGGTTGATCGGGCGTTCAGGGTCGAATACCGCATTGGCGGGAATTAGTGCGTCTGCGCTCGGGATCGCAATCGGATCGAATTCGATCAGCCAGCGCTTGTCGCGCTTGAGCTCTGCGATCGCGGCATGCAAACTGCCAAGCCGGGTCAACACCCCGGCCACTACATGCGGCTCCGTCTCCAGATGCTCGGCGAGCAGCCGATTGCGCATCTGCGCCACCGCGCTGCGCAGCCGTACGCGGTCTGCTTCGTCCTCACCGCTGCGCGCATCGATGATCAGATTGCATTCGGTATCAAGCACCAGCGAGCGGTTGCTCATATTGGCTGAACCGACGCAGAACACGTCGTCGTCCACCGCAAACACCTTGCTGTGCACGTTCAGGCAACCTTCGTCGAGCCCCGGGATCTGCGGACAATACATGCGATAACGTCTATGCACGTCAGCCGCCTTCAATCTGCCGTGCACCCGCGCCCGCAACACGCCCATCGTGGCCTGTTCCAGCCAGCCGCTTTGCATTTCGGGAGAAACGATTGCAACCTCGGGCGCATCCTCGTCATTCAGACGTTCCGCGAGAGCAGTGCAGATCAGATCGGAAGTGAAGTACTGGTTCTCAAAAAACAGCCAGCGGCGCGCCGAGGAAATCGCATCGAGATACAACTGGCGGATTTCGAAGATGCCGGGGTCGCTCTCGAATGCCGGCTGCGTGCGCGCAATGCCGATGCGCAGATCCGTGATGTCGGGCTCGACCATCGCTGGCCAGGGATCGTCCAGCGATGGGGGCGGGGCGGCGTTGCCGGTGCGGCCGGTGGCCGCGTGCCAGCGTTCACGCGCCAGTTCGCCAAGCGCGGCCGCCGCTTCGCCATCGACGATGGCCTGTACGTCGTGGAAGGGGCCGTAGCGCTTGCCGTCTGCATCCACGCGATGAGGGTTGTCGCAGGTGTGCGCCGGCGTGTCCCAGCGGCTGCGCGTCAAATCCAGGCCGCCAACGAAGGCGACGCGATCGTCGATCACAACGATCTTCTGGTGATGCGATGCGCCGACCGGATGGCGTCCGTCCATATGCACGCGCAGGCGCCGCTGCGTCTGCCAGCCGCTGTTGTACGCCGGTGGCAATTCGCGTTCCAGCGCATAGACCATCGCGAAATCCCAGTTCAGCACATACACGTGCAACTCGGGCCGTGCCTTGACGAGAGCGGCGAGAAATTCGGCAAGCGGTTCCGGCCAACCGTCGTTGGCGCCTTCCGGCACCAGCCGTACGCGGCTGTCGATATCCCAGCTGAGGATGAAGATGCTATGACGCGCGTTCGTCATTGCCTGCCGGACGGCCGAAAAATATGCCTGCGCGTCGATCAGAAGCGAAAAGCGTCTGGTGCGTGCAATGCGCCAGCAATTGCGGCCCGGACGCAGCAAGCCCTCCTCCGCATTGTCGGCAGAGGCGGTGAACTCGGTCGTTTCTGACGGGCGGTTTCCATCGGACATGATGTTCGATGGATTGCGAAGAGGTGATGAAGGTTCCGGCGCGGGCTTGCGCGCGAACACATTGCGGCAGCTATCTCGCTAAAAATCGCCTATCAGACGAAAGAAACGGTCAATCCCGGCAAGGTCACGCCGGAGAAGGCGGTGGCCCAGGTCTGGCCCGGCTTGACCGGGCAAGCGGCGGTCAGCGCACCGGTGGCGATCAGTTCGCCGGCGCCCAATGGCGGAAACTGCGGCTGGTTCTTCAGCAATTGATGCAAATGCCACAGCGCATGCACCGGGCTGCCCATGACGTCGCTGCCGAAGCCTGCGCTCTGCAGGAAAAATTCGCCGCCTTCGCTGCGGGACATCGATACGCTGGCGTTGGGAAGAATTGCTGCCAGATGCTGGCGCGTGGCGGCAGACAGCATGTGCGGCTCGCCGACGATCAAGGTGCCGTGCAGGCCAAAAGCGGCGACGACGTCGGCCGCATCGAATTTCCAGTCGGGGAAAGGACAGCTGACGATTTCAAAGCCGTGCGCCATCCAGCTGATGCATTCCGCCATCTCTTCGACGCTCGCGTCCGCCGCGGGCGTCTTCCCCAGCATAAAGACGATTTCCGGCTCAATGCGCGGCTGCACCGCGCCGCGCAGGCTCTGCACGCCGTGATTGTGCTCGGCATAGCGAATCGTCGCATCGTACATCGGCGCCCAGATCGGCGCAGTAACCGCTTGTTCGCCTTCGCCCTGCGGCCATAACTTGGGATTCGTGTAACCGATCTTGCGGCCGGCCAGCGTTTCGCCTTCGGCGATGCGCATCTCGAAGACGCGCCGCGCGATCTCATAGGCATCGGCGAGCGAAATGCCGTCTCTGGAAAGGCAAGGCAGCGTGCGCGCATAGGCACGCGCATCAAGCAGCAGCTGCGCATAACGGTTGGCTTGGGTGCTCATCAACATGGCGACTTGGAAAGTTGGCTGAAGGCAAGAACGATTGTCTTCGACGCAATGTTTTTATTCAAGGGGGTCGGCGTCGCCTGATACATCATCGAATGACTGCCGGCACGGCCCGCAAGTTCAACTGCCTCGGCGGGAAGATCAGGATTTTCCGGCGTGTTTGCGCAGGTGGCGATCCAGCTGGTTGGCGAATTGCCGAAGATCCGATGGACTAAAGGCGGCCGGCCCGCCGGTTTCCACGCCGCTGCTACGCAGCTGGTCCATGAAGTCACGCATGGTCAGGAACTGCGCAATATTGTCCTGCGTATAAAACTCGCCGCGCGGATTCAATGCATACGCCTGTTTTTTCAGCACATCGGCCGCAAGCGGAATATCGGCAGTGATCACCAGATCGCCGGGCTGCGTCAGGCGGACGATTTCCTGGTCCGCCACGTCGAATCCTGCCGGCACCTGCAAAGCCTTGATGAAGCGCGACGGCGGTGTGCGAAGCAACTTGTTGGCAACCAAGGTCAATGGAATTTCGAGCCGTTCGGCAGCACGAAACAACACGTCCTTGATGACATTGGGGCAAGCATCGCCATCGACCCAGATATGCATGCTCGTCGAATGTGCGTGGACAGCCTTACTGGCCGTTCCACAAGTCGCCGGTGGGATTGGCCTGCGGCGCGGCGACACCGAAGTGCTGATACGCGAGCGAAGTCGCAACACGCCCCCGCGGTGTGCGCTGCAGGAAACCTTGCTGAATCAGGTAGGGTTCGAGCACATCCTCGATCGTGTCGCGCTCTTCGCCGATCGCGGCGGCCAGATTGTCGAGGCCGACCGGACCGCCGTTGAATTTGAACAGCACCGCTTCCAGTAGCTTGCGGTCCATCACGTCGAAGCCGACCGGGTCGACGTCGAGCATGATCAGCGCGGCATCGGCCATTTCCTTGGTGATGCGACCGCTGCCCTTCACTTCCGCATAGTCGCGCACACGGCGCAGCAAACGGTTCGCGATACGGGGCGTGCCACGGCTGCGTCGCGCGATCTCGAACGCACCATCGTCGTCGATCGGCGCGTTCAACAGCGCGGCACTGCGCGACACGATGCGTGTCAGTTCGGTCGGCGTGTAAAACTCCAACCGCGCGACGATACCGAAGCGATCGCGCAAGGGATTGGTCAACATGCCGGCGCGCGTGGTGGCGCCGACCAGGGTGAATGGCTGCAGATCCAGGCGCACCGAACGTGCGGCCGGCCCTTCGCCGATCATGATGTCGATCTGGTAGTCCTCAAGCGCGGGATACAAAATCTCCTCGACCACCGGCGACAGGCGATGGATCTCGTCGATGAACAGCACGTCGTTCGCTTCGAGATTGGTCAGCAACGCAGCAAGGTCGCCTGCGCGTTCCAGCACCGGGCCGGAAGTCTGCCGCAGATTGACGCCCATTTCACGCGCGATGATGTGCGCCAGCGTCGTCTTGCCCAGGCCTGGCGGCCCGAACAGCAAGGTGTGATCGAGCGCTTCGCGCCGCTGCCGGGCTGCGGCAATGAACACTTCCAATTGGCCCCGTGCCTTTTCCTGGCCAACGTATTCTTCCAGCTGCTTCGGGCGCAAGGCGCGTTCGATCGCCTCCTCGTTAGGAGATACGGGCGTGGCCGCAATGATGCGCTGTTCGCTGAAGTCGTCGGTCTGGATGCTCATGGCTGCATTGTATCGTCAGAGTCGCTTATGCCTTCGACAAGGCTTTCAATGCCAGCTTGATGCCGTCAGACACGCTGCTGCCCGCCGGCACCTGCTTCAACGCCAGCGTCGCTTCCTTGTCGGAATAGCCGAGCGCAAGCAAGGCGTTCAGGACGTCCGAAGTGGCGTCACCGATCGCGGCCGCACCCGGTGCACCGATGTCGGCTCCCAGCTTGCCCTTCAATTCCAGCAGCAGACGCTCCGCGGTTTTCTTGCCGATGCCCGGCACCTTGGTCAGGCGGCCGGCGTCCTGCAGCGTGATCGCCTGCGACAGGTCGTGCACCGACATGCCCGACAAAATCGACAGTGCAGTGCGCGCGCCGATGCCACTGATCTTGATCAGTTCCTTAAAGACGTTGCGCTCTTCGGCCGTGCCGAAGCCGAACAGGATGTGCGCATCCTCACGCACTACCAGATGCGTCAGCAACACGACTTTTTCGTTCAGGTTCGGCAAGTTGTAGAAGGTGCTCATCGGCACATTCACCTCATACCCCACGCCATTGCAGTCGAGCAGAATTTGCGGCGGATTTTTTTCCAGCAACGCGCCGGAGAGACGACCTATCATCGTGGAGATCCGATCAAAACGAAGAGTGCGCAAGCGTCTGCCTGCGCGAATGCTGCACTATAAAACAAGAATGAGGTGATGCGGCAGACGATCAGCCGACCAGGCGGCCGCCACGTACGCGCAAGCCTTTTTTCGCCAGTTCCGGCGCCAGTGCGCCAAGATTCGCCAGCGCATCGCCACTGTGCGCATGGCAGATCGCTACGCCCAGCGCGTCGGCCGCATCCGTGCCCGGCAAACCCGGCAGCTTCAGCAGGCGCTGCACCATCTCCTGCACCTGCGCCTTTTGCGCCTTGCCGTGTCCGGCGACCGCCTGTTTGATCTGCAAGGCGGTGTATTCCGCCACGCGGAGTTCTGCGCCGACCAGCGCGCAAATCGCCGCGCCCCGCGCCTGGCCGAGCAACAGCGTCGATTGCGGATTCACGTTGACGAAGACTTTTTCGATCGCCGCGCAGTCAGGCCGATAGGTGCCGACGATTTCGGCCACGCTGTCGAGGATCGTCTTCAGACGTTGCGGCAGATCGGCATCGGCGGTTTTGATCGTACCCGACGCCACGTAGGCAAGCTGGTTGCCCTGTTTGTGGATCACGCCGAAGCCCGTCGTGCGCAAGCCGGGATCGATGCCGAGAATTTTCATAAGATGCCTGGTAGAGGAACGTTCACATCATAGCGAACGTTCACCGCTTGCACCGCACCGATGGACTATCAGTGGCGGAAATGCCGCGTACCGGTCAGCACCATCACGATGCCATGCTCGTTTGCAGCATCCATCACTTCCTGATCGCGCATCGAGCCGCCGGGATGAATGACGCTGGTCGCACCCGCCTCGACCACGACATCGAGGCCGTCACGGAACGGGAAAAAGGCGTCCGATGCCACCGCCGTGCCGACCAGCGACAGGCCGGCGTTCTGCGCCTTGATCGAGGCAATGCGCGCGGAATCGACGCGGCTCATCTGGCCGGCGCCCACACCCATCGTCATGCCGTCCTTGCAGAACACGATCGCATTCGATTTGACGAATTTCGCCACGCGCCACGCGAACATCAAATCCTGCAATTGCTGGGGCGTCGGCTGCTTTTTCGTGACGACCTTCAGTTCGGCGAGGGCCACGTTCTTCGCGTCCGGCGACTGCACCAGCAGGCCGCCGCCGACGCGCTTGAAGTCGTAGTTGTTGACGGCGCCACCTAACGGAATTTCCAGCAGACGCACATTCTGCTTGGCGGCAAACACCTTCTTCGCCTGTTCGGTAAAGGAAGGCGCGATCAGCACTTCGACGAACTGCTTGGCGACAGCTTCCGCCGCATTGCCGTCCAGCTCGCGATTGAAGGCGATGATGCCGCCGAAGGCCGAGGTCGGATCAGTCTGCAGGGCCTTGCTGTAGGCCTCCAGCGGCGTGATACCGACCGCGACGCCGCAGGGATTCGCGTGCTTGATGATCACGCAGGCCGCTTCATCGAAGGTCTTCACGCACTCCCATGCCGCATCGGCATCGGCGATGTTGTTGTACGACAGTTCCTTGCCCTGCAGCTGCGTGTAATTCGCCAGTGCACCGGCTTGCGGATTCGTTTCACGATAGAACGCGGCTGACTGGTGCGGGTTCTCGCCGTAGCGCATCTCCTGCACCTTGTCGAAATGCAGATTCAGCGTGGCCGGATAGGCGCTGCGCGTTGCGTGCGACTTGTCTTCGCCCAGCGAGGTGAAATAGTTGGTGATCGCACCGTCGTATTGCGCGGTGTGCGCGAACACTTTCTTCGCCAGCGCAAATTTGGTTTCGAAGCTGACCTCGCCGTTGCCGACCTTCATTTCTGAAAGTACCTGCGCATAGTCAGCCGGGTCGCAGATGACCGTCACGTCCTTGTGGTTCTTCGCCGATGAACGCAGCATGGCCGGGCCGCCAATGTCGATGTTCTCGATCGCGTCTTCCAGCGAGCAGTGCTCGCGCGCGATGGTCTGCTGGAATGGGTACAGATTGACGACCACCATGTCGATGGTCGGAATGCCATGCTTCGCCAGCGCATCCGTATGCTCGGGGAAATCGCGGCGCGCGAGGATGCCGCCATGCACCTTTGGATGCAGCGTCTTCACGCGGCCGTCCAGCATTTCCGGGAAGCCGGTGTAATCCGCCACTTCCGTTACGGCGATGCCATTGTCGGCCAGCAGCTTGGCGGTGCCGCCGGTCGATAGGATACGCACCCCCATATCGGCCAGCGCGCGTGCGAAATCGAGCACGCCGGTTTTGTCGGAAACGGAAATGAGTGCTTGTTTGATCATGATGAAACCCGAGGAATG
Organism: Oxalicibacterium sp.; assembly: GCA_036263255.1. Classification (GTDB taxonomy): domain Bacteria; phylum Pseudomonadota; class Gammaproteobacteria; order Burkholderiales; family Burkholderiaceae_D; genus Oxalicibacterium. The sequence continues at coordinate 10,887 of DATAHI010000061.1, forward strand.
AGGTGAAACGAATTCGGTGTGGCG
>DATAHI010000062.1:0-10592 GCA_036263255.1 Oxalicibacterium sp.
CGCGCGTCAGCTCGCGTCCGCCGCCCTGATCGAACCATGCGGTCTGCTGGCGCGAGGTCAGGCCGAAAGGCACGGCTGCGTCGAACGCGAAGGTTGGGTCCTTGCCGTAGTAATAGTACGAAGCCGAGTGGCCGATCTCGACGGTGCCCGCCTGCACTGCGTCCAGCACTTGCAGCGCCGGAACGATCTCGCCGCCGGCGAACGGACGGATGTTGAACTTGCCGCCAGTCAGTTGCGATACGCGTTTGGAAAAGACATCGGCTGCGCCGTAGATGGTATCCAGCGATTTGGGGAAACTCGACGCGAGACGCCAGTTGATGGCGGGCGCGCTCTGTGCCAGCGCCGGTGCGGCGACGACGCCGGCCGATGCGCCGATTGCGGTTTTCTTCAGGAATGAGCGACGTTCCATATGATCTCCTTGTCGATTTTTATTGATTGCCCGTGTATTGCGCAACGGACAATGAGCGCTACCTTACTACGAATCGAAACGCGGTGTCATGCGCCGGCAACGACCATGCTTTCGATCAGAATCGAACCAGTCTGCTTGGTGCCGCGCACGAGCGTATCGCCACCGATGGCAACGATCTGCTGGAAGATATCTTTCATATTCCCGGCGATCGTGATCTCCTCGACCGGATACTGGATCACGCCCTTCTCGACCCAGAAGCCCGACGCGCCGCGCGAGTAATCGCCGGTGACGTAGTTCACGCCCTGCCCCATGAGCTCAGTGACAAGCAGGCCGGTATCGAGCTTCTTCAGCATCGCCTTGAAATCGTCCCACGGCTGTGTCAGCGAGGACGTCATCGTCAAATTATGCGAGCCGCCCGCATTGCCGGTGGTCTGCATGCCCAGCTTGCGCGCGGAATAGGTCGAGAGGAAATACCCCTGCACCACGCCGTCTTTCACCACCTCGCGGCGGCTGGTACGCACGCCTTCCTCGTCGAACGGCGAAGAGCCGACCGCACCGATCACATGGGGATCTTCGACAATCTGCACGTGCGGCGCAAATGCCTGCTTGCCGAGCGAATCGAGCAGAAAAGTCGACTTGCGATACAGCGCGCCGCCGGACACAGCCTGCACGAACGCGCCGAGGAGACCTGCGGCTAACGGCGCCTCAAACAGCACCGGGCATTTGCGCGTATCGATCTTGCGCGCGTTCAGCCGTGCCAGTGCGCGTTCCGCAGCATAGCGGCCGATCGCTTCCGGCTTGGCGAGCTTTGCCGGGTCGCGCATGGACGAATACCAGTCGTCGCGCTGCATGCCTGCGCCTTTACCGGCGATCGGCGCTACCGAGATCGTATGACGCGAGTACGGATAGCCGCCCATGAAGCCGCGCGTGTTGGCCGAGACGAAATGCGATTGCTGTGCGTAGACGCCGGCGCCTTCGCTATTAGTGACGCGCTTGTCGACTGCGAACGCGGCAGCTTCGCCACGCTTGGCCAGCTCGACTGCTTCCTCCGCCGAAATCAGCCAGGGATAGCAGAGATGCAGGTCTCGCGGATTCTTTTCGAGCATGTCTTCGTCGGGCAATCCGGCACAATCGTCCTCAGCCGTAAAGCGCGCGATGTTATATGCCGCCTCGACCGTATCCTTCAGAGACTGTTGCGAGAAATCGGAGGTGCTGGCGTTGCCGCGACGGACATGCTTGCCGCCGCCGAGGTAGACCGTGACGCCGATGCCCTTGTCCTTGTTCTGCTCGATGGTTTCCACATTGCCCTTGCGCACCGTGACAGACAGACCGCTGCCTTCGCTAATCTCCACTGCTGCATCGGACGCGCCCTTCTCCTTCGCATAGCGCAACACATCCTGCGCCAGCTGCTTCAACTGATCTTGACTATGGGTAAATACGGAATCGCTCATGAGCTCTCGTTCTTCGGGAATGCTTGTAAAGCGGTTATCATAGCAGCCTGTTACAGAACGGCTTTACCCCCTCTTCATTTCTGCTGCACATCCTCATCATGCCAAATGCAAATCGCGGCTCCGTCGGCTTCCGCTCGAACGAATTCGAACAGGAATACGAACGCCCCTCCAAGTCCGAACTGAAGCGCCAGATGACGGCGCTGCAAAAGCTCGGCGCCGAACTCGTGGCCGAACCGCGCGATCGCGTCAAGCGCGTGCCGATGCCGGAGGACGTGCGCGAGGCGATCCTCGAGTGCCAGCAGATCAAGGATCATGAGGGACGCCGCCGCCAGCTTCAGTACGTCGGCAAGAAGATGCGAACGCTGAACGAAGAAGAGATCGCCGCCATTCAGCGGGTAATCGATAGCTGGAAAGGCGCATCGAAAGCCGAAACCGCTGCACTGCACGCAATCGAACGCAAGCGGGATAAATTACTGGCCGACGACCACGCATTGACCGAACTGCTGCAGGAACATCCGCAGCTCGACGTGCAGCAGTTGCGCACGCTGATCCGCAACGCGCGCAAGGAGCAGGCCGAGAGCAAACCACCCAAGGCCTACCGCGAAATTTTCCAGATTCTCAAATCGCTGCAGGCACCTACAGCCCAGGCAACTGACAACGAAGAAGACGATGACGAAGAAGACGAATCCCGATGAATTGCTGATCGGCCTGGTATCGATCTCGGACCGCGCTTCCAGCGGCGTGTATCAGGACGAAGGCCTCCCTGCCTTGCAGGCATGGTTCGGTGCAGCGCTGAGCAGCCCGTGGCAGATGGTAACCCGCTTGATTCCGGATGAACGTGCCGCCATCGAGCAGGCGCTGATCGAACTGGTCGACGTCGAAGGCTGCGATCTCGTGATCACCACCGGCGGTACCGGTCCCGCGCGGCGCGACGTCACCCCGGAAGCGACGCTGGCCGTCGGCACAAAGGAAATGCCGGGCTTCGGCGAGCAGATGCGTCAGATCAGCTTGAACTTCGTCCCGACCGCGATCCTGTCGCGTCAGGTGGCAGTCATTCGCGAAACCGCAGATCACGCAGCCTTGATCATGAACCTGCCCGGCCAGCCGAAATCGATCAAGGAAACGCTGGAAGGACTGAAGGATGCAGACGGCAAGCAGGTCGTCGGCGGCATTTTCGCTGCGGTGCCCTATTGCATCGATCTGATCGGCGGGCCGTACATCGAAACCAACGAAGCAGTCTGCAAGGCCTGGCGTCCGAAGAACGCGGTGCGCCCCGCAAAATAATTTTTCCTACCATCGCCTCACATCATGACTCTGAAAACCGTCGAACTCGAAAGCGCACCGAATCCCACTTATTCCGTCATCTGGATGCACGGCCTCGGCGCCGATGGCAACGACTTCGTGCCCATCGTGAAGGAACTGGATCTGGCTGGCTGTCCCGGCATTCGCTTCGTCTTTCCGCATGCACCTATGTTGGAAGTGACGATCAACGGCGGCCGCCTGATGCCGGCCTGGTTCGATATCTCGTCCACCGAGTTCGGCCGCGACGACGACGAGAAAAGCCTGCGCAGTTCGGAAGCAGACATCCGCGAACTGATCGAGCGTGAAAAGGCGCGGGGCATTCCAGCCGACCACATCCTGGTCGGCGGCTTCTCGCAAGGTTGCGCGATGACTTTCCAGACCGCGCTGCGCTATCCGGAAAAACTGGCAGGCCTGATCTGCCTGTCCGGCTATCTGCCGCTGGAAGATGCCTTCGAAGCCGAACGTACCGACGCCAACAAGAACACGCCAATCTACTACGGCCACGGCCGGGGCGACCAGGTGATCCCGATCACGCGCGCGCAGCGTTCGCTGGAAGTACTGAAGAAGTTTGGCTACGACGTCGACTGGCATGAGTACAACATGCCGCACTCGGTTTGCATGGAAGAGATCGACGACATCAGCAACTTCCTGAAAAAAGTCGTCGTCTGAACCGGTCGCGTCCCAAAACAAAAAAGCCGCTTTTCAAAGCGGCTTTTTTTATGTCGGTAGGTCGAATGAGAAACACACACGGATTCAGTGCCGCCAGCGCGGTACGGCGCCGGCGGTCATCCTGCATGCCCGGCGCCAGGTGACGCCAGGCTTTCTCGAAACTCAGACGCTCTTCGCGACTGCCAGTCCCTTGGCACCTTGTGCTGCAGCTGCCGCCAGCGCCCCGACTTGGACGTCGCCAGCAAGCTGGCCGCCTTCCTCGATGACCACGTGGCCGTAGCGAATCTTGCCGGATACTTTGCCGGAGGAATGAATCACGAGTTTCTGCCGCACGGTCAAGTCGCCGTCAAAACTGCCGCGGATTTCGGCAATGTCGATTTCCGCGGATCCCTTGAACGAGCCGTTTTCGGCGATCTGCATCACGCGCGAATCCATCGTCGCTTCGACGAAGCCTTCCACCACCAGCGTATCGCAGTCGGTGATTTCGACGCCCTTTAACTTGATGTTCGGCCCGACGATCAGCTTGCTGCCAACCTCGTTGCTGCCGCTTTGCGAAGACGAGGCCTGTCCGCCCGTACCGGACGACGATGAAGACGAAGGCTTGTGCAGGCTGCTCAGCGAACTGGTGCCAGCGGAAGATGGAGAGGAACTGCTGGTAGAAAGTGGAGAAGGAGAAGTGCTGTTGAGAGGAGTGGCGGGAGTGTTTGAGTCACGCTTGCCAAAAAGCGTATCGGAACGAAGCATTGGATGTCTCCTGAAAAACGTCGCGATGACAAAAAATATGACAGCCCAAAGGGCATCAGCCGGTGCATCGCGTAAGAGCAAGTACCGGGCGCTTGGCGTGCAGCGACAGAACAATTTCTCGAACGCAATTACTCTCTCGCTGCAAGACCATCGCTTGGTGCGCATGCCATGATGAAAGTTCGTATCTGTTACATTTTTTTGTAAAAAGAACGAGAAAAATTCACAAACTCATCCATACGGCCACTGCTTGACAAGGCTTGGACGTCGCGTCATCGTGCATGCGTTTTATCGGCGTTTTACCTATAACAACGACATAAAAAAGGGAGAAACACATGGAGCATCTTCAAACGGCCGCTGAGCCGGCGACGTCCTCACCCCAAGCAGCGCCTTTCGTCTTCACCGGGAGCGGACGCGAATACTTCGGCATCTGGATCGTCAACCTTCTGCTATCCATCGTCACGCTCGGCATCTATTCCGCCTGGGCCAAGGTACGACGCACGAAATACTTCTATACCAACGCGCAGGTCGCCGGTGCGAGCTTCGACTATCACGGCAATCCGATCGCCATCCTAAAGGGACGTTTCGTGGCGCTGATGCTGATCATCATGTATCAGCTCGCAATCCGGGAATCAGGTGTGATCGCGCTGCTGATGCTGGTTGCGGTGGCCTTCGCTTCTCCATGGCTGATCTGGAAGAGTCTACAGTTCAAGCTATACAACTCCAGCTATCGCGGTATCCGTTTCGGCTTCCGCGGCACGCTGCGCGCGGTATACAAGGTCTATCTGCTGTTCCCCGCGCTGTCCATGCTAACGCTGTTCCTGCTTTCGCCCTTCGTGCATCAGCGGCTGAAGCAGTTCCAGCACAGCGAGAGCCGCTTCGGCACCACGCACTTCTCGTTCAGCGCATCGGTCGGCAAGTTCTACAAGGTTTATCTGCTGGCGTTCGTGGTGTGGCTGGCCGGCGTGACGGCAATCAGCATCGTGTTCGGCGGCAGCCTGGGCGCACTCGGTGCACTAAAGAATCCAAAGGCAAGCGGCGCCGTGCTGAGCGGCCTGCTGACATATCTGTTCGCTTTGTATGTATGGCTGTTCCTGTTATTTCCCATCTTCAACACGATGGTGCAGAACCTGATCTGGAATCACACGCAGCTCGGACCTCACCGTTTCCGTTGCGAGATGAAGTGGACGCGGGTGGTCTTCATCGCCTTGACGAATATTCTTGGCGTGATTTGCACGCTCGGGTTGTTCACGCCCTTCGCGCAGATTCGCATGTTGCGTTACCGTATCGGCTCGATGACGCTGCTGCCGGAGAGTCCGCTCGACGAATTCGTCGCTGCGACGCAGGCCGAAACATCCGCGACCGGCGAAGGCGTAGCTGATCTGCTCGATTTCGATCTGTCGCTGTGATCATGGCAGTCCCGGGTCTGTACTTCGACGGCAGGACTTCTCGTGCGCACCGCGTGCAATTGAGCGTCGAGGCCGGCATTGCGCAACTGTCGGGTGACATCGCCCGCAGTTGCCCGCTGGCCGAGCTGCATGTGTCGGAGCCTGCGCAGCACGTCGCGCGCAAGGTCACGTTTCCCGACGAAGCCTATTTCGAAGTGCAGGATGGCGCCGCCTTCGACGCCTTGCTGCAGGAAACCGGGTACCGCGATTCATCCGTGGTACGCATGCAGCGCAGCGTTCGGGGCATCCTATTCGGGGTCGCAGCAACCGTCGCGGTACTGGTGCTCGGCTACCTATACGTACTGCCCTTTGCGGCTGACACGATCGCTCGGCACCTGCCTGCGAGCGTGGAACGCACGATCAGCAAGGGAACGCTGGAATTCCTCGACAAGCACATTCTCGCGCCAAGCCGCCTGACAGCAACGCAACAAAACGCGATCGCGGAGCAATTCAGAATGTTGAGGCCGCCGCAGGAAGGCGCGCCGTCGTACGAAATCATCTTCCGCAGCAGCCGCATCGGTCCGAATGCCTTTGCACTGCCATCGGGCCAGATCGTGCTGACCGATGAGCTGGTCAAGCTCATGGATAATGATGACGAGGTCATGAGCGTGCTCGCGCACGAACTCGGTCATCTGCACGAACGGCATCTGATGCGCCGCCTGGTGCAAAGCTCGGCGGTCGGCGCCGTCGTCACGCTGCTGTTCGGCGACGTATCAGCCGTTATCGCGAACATTCCGACTGTGCTGCTCGACATGAAATATTCGCGGGACGCCGAACGCGATGCCGACGACTATGCAATTGCCATGATGAAGGCCAACGGCATTCCGCTCTCGCGCATGGCCGAGGCCTTCGAACAATTGAAGAGCAAGAAGGGCGACGCCGATATGCCTTATTTGTCGACCCATCCAACGACCACCGAGCGCGTTGCGCATATTAGGCAAGCGCAATAGGAAGCTGGAGGCGAAAAAAAAAGCTGCAGGGATCTGCAGCTTTTTTATTTGAAGCGAAGTACTTCTTAGTCGCGCACGACTTTCTTGTATTCGTTGGTGCGAGTGTCGATCTCGATGGTGTCGCCCTGGTCCACGAACAGCGGCACCTGGACGGTGTGCGAGCGCGATTCGATCGCGTTTTCGATCTTCGCTTCCTTCAGCACGTTGCCCGAAGTGTTGCCCTTGACCGCAGGTTCCGAGTACACGATCTTGCGGGCGATGGTGGTCGGCAGTTCGACCGAGATTGCCTTGCCGTCGTAGAACACGGCTTCGCATTCCATACCGTCTTTCAGGTAGTTCAGCGCGTCGCCGAGGTTTTCTTCTTCGATCTCGTACTGGTTGTACTCTTCGTCCATGAAGACGAACAGCGGATCGGCAAAGTACGAATAGGTCACCGGCTTCTTGTCCAGCACGACCACGTCGAACTTGTCGTCACCGCGGAACACGTTTTCCAGCGGAGCGTTGGTCAGAAGATTCTTCATCTTCCACTTGTAGGTAAAGCCGGTGCGGCTCGAACCGTTGACGTCGGAACGCAGCACGATAAACGGCTTGCCTTCCACCATGATGATGTTGCCAACGCGGACTTCTTTTGCAAATTTCATAGAGAGTGGTCGTAAAAATTAGGTTGCATGAAAATCATCTGTCGGCCCGTGGTCAACAACACCATCTCTCGTTTGAAACGAAAAGCCGTTTAGATCAACCGCGCATTATACGTGGTTTTTGCCCGCTTCCGACCGCAACTGCGTGGCAAATTCCAACAAATTCGCCGCCAGATCGCCGTTTTGCAGCATCCCCTGCTCCCATTCCGCCGCGCGGTCCGCCATCCTTGCCATGTCGGCATGCAAGGCCGACCACAATTGCGGCCAGTCGGCCGGTTCGCCCGCTGCGCCGTTCCAATGCAGCAAAAAATCGCGCAGGCCGGCGATGTCCGGCGCATAGCGTTGCAGGAAGGCGCGCAACTTTTTGTGATGCAGGTTCTCGTCCTGCGGATAGATGTGCCAGATGAAAGGCCGGCTGGCCCACTGCGCCCGCGCGAAGGAATCCTCGCCGCGCACGAAGTTCAGGTCGCAGGCCCACAACAGCTTGTCGTAATCGGGTTGCGGCACGAAGGGCAGCACGCGCAGGCGCAGCGCGCCCTGCTTACGCGTTGCGCCTGCCAGCGCATCCGCCTGCAGGAAATCCTGCACAGCTTCTTTTGCCACGCCTTCCGGCACCAAGCAGGTGATCGCTGTGCTGCCCCTGCGCCATGTATCGAATAATGCGGCGACCGGCGCATGCGGATAGCAGAACAGCGAAATTTTCAGGCTTGCCATCTCGTCCGGCGTCACCCCGAATTGCATGAGAAAGGTCGCAACGGCAGCAGGATCGCGCCGGAACTGGGAGCGCTCCGCGCCAAGTCCCGCTTCGCACAACAAGCCACCCGTCTTTTCCGTAAAACCCGGAAAGAAAAAATGCTTGGTCAGCGGCAGTTGCGGATGCATGGACGGCAGGCGATGACATCCTTCCACCCATTCCTCGGCGGTCAACCCCTCCAAATTGAGCCAGATAGGCTGCGGGCGGCGCTGCGCCATCGCCGTGACGTAACCTGGAGGAAGATCGCAACCGAAGAATTCGATGACGATGTCGGCCACGTCGCCAGCATTGAATATTCCCTGCTGATCGCGCCAGTGACGCACGCTTACGCCGGCGATCTGCTGCAGCTCAGATTCCACGTCGACTTCAGGACAGATGCGCCGAAAGCTGCGCAGATCGTCGACCCACAATGTGACGTCGACCGCATGCTCATTCTGAAGTTGACGCGCCAGACGCCAACAGATGCCGATGTCGCCGTAGTTGTCGACCACCTTGCAGAACAGTGCAAGCGATTGCGTTCCCTTTTTTTGCATCCCTGCTTCTTTCTGTCGCGATCAGTGCGCGCCCGCTGCATCGGCCGGGGCCGCGGATTTGCTCGGCCTGGTCAGCCAGACAAAACCGATCAGCACCAGGAACAGGATCGACGAGATCCAAAACATGTCGGTCGCGCCCAGCGTGCTCGCCTGGATCGTCATCGTGCGATCGAGCACGGCCCAGGCACGCTCTTCCGATAAACCCTGCGCCGTCAAATTGTTCATCGCCTGCGTGAAGGCCTGATTATGCGCGCCGGTGTATTCGGCGAGCTGCGCATGGTGCAGGATCGAACGGTTGTCCCACATCGTGGATACCACAGAGGTTCCCATGCCGCCGAACATGATACGCACGAAATTCGACAAGCCCGCCGCCGCCGGAATCTTGTCATGCGGCTGTCCCGACAGAATGATCGAGGTCAATGGAATGAAGAACATCGCCATCGCCGCGCCCTGGATGATGGTCGGAATCATCAGCGTGACGAAATCCACTTGCTCCGTATATTGAGCACGCATGTAGAACACCAGCGCAAAGATCAGGAAGGCACAGGTCGACACCAGTCTTGCATCGATCTTCGGCAACAGCTTGCCGACAATCGGCGACATGATGATCGCCAGGATGCCGACCGGGGCCATTACCTTGCCGGCCTCTGTCGCGGTATAACCCAACTGCGTTTGCAGCCACAGCGGCAGGATCACCAGGCTGCCGAAGAACAGACCGTAACCCACCGAAATTGCGACGACACCCGCGCTGAAATTGCGGCCCTTGAACAGCGACAAATCCACCACCGGATGCGCGTCGCCGAGTTCCCACACGATGAAGTAGATGAAGGCGACCAGCGCGATTGCAGCCAGAACGACGATGGTGCCGGAGTGGAACCAGTCAAGCTCCTTGCCCTTATCCAGCATGATCTGCAACGAGCCGACCCAGACCACCAGCAAGCCGAGGCCGACCTTGTCGATCGGCAGCTTCACCGTCTTGCCCTCGCGGTGCTTGTAGATCGACCATGTGGCCCACGCCGCAAATAATCCGATCGGGATATTGATGTAGAAAATCCACGGCCAGGTGTAGTTATCCGAAATCCAGCCGCCAAGCAGCGGCCCCGCGACGGGCGCAACCAGCGTGGTCATGCCCCAGAACGCCAGCGCCATCCCGCTCTTGGCCGGCGGATAGCTGGCCAGCAGCAAGGCCTGCGACAGCGGAATCATCGGCCCCGCCACCGCGCCCTGAATCACGCGCGCAGCAATCAGGATGCCGATGCTGGGCGCAAGTCCGCACAGCGCAGACGCGATGATGAAGAGGATGATCGAGGACACGAACAACTTGACCGGGCCAAAGCGCATCGTCAGCCAGCCGGTCAGCGGCACCGAAATCGCATTCGACACCGCGAACGAGGTGATGACCCACGTGCCCTGCTGCGGCGACACGCCGAGATCGCCCGAGATGGCAGGGATCGACACGTTGGCGATCGAGGAATCCAGCACGTTCATGAACACTGCCAATGACAGCGCCAGCGTGCCGAGGATCAGCGGCGTGCCGCTCAAGGGCGGCAGCGCGGGACGCGGGGCGTTCGTGCTCATTGCTGACGCGCCCCGTTCGCGGCCTGCTTGCCGGCCTTGCCGCTGCTACTACTGCTGTTCGCGGCAATGATTTCTGCCACGCGTGCAGCAGCTTCCTGCCCCGCCTTGTCGAATACGGC
>DATAHI010000063.1:0-9303 GCA_036263255.1 Oxalicibacterium sp.
GGTCTTGTTCGGATCGTCCGGGCCGTCCGCGCTCCAGCCATTGGCCAGCAGCACGTTGGTTTCGTGGAAGCTCGTCTTTGAGTTCTTCAGCAGGAAGTGGTCGTAGTCGATGTCGCGCACTTGCATCGTGACGGTCGCCGAGTACAGACCTTTCATTTCCAGTGTGAACGGACCGAGCGTGGCGGCCAGATTGGCAATGGGATCCAGGATCACGTTGAGCGTGCCGGGCGCCTGCGCGCTGCCGACGCTGTTCTGCAGGTCGTCGTAGTCCACCAGCATCTTGTCGCCGGTGCGGTCGCGCCATAGCGCGCGCGAGCTGTTCTTGTAATCGCCGGCACTTTTGTCGGAACTGGTAAATGCGCCTTGATCAACACTGGACGAATAGGCGAGATCGGCCGTCTCCGACATCTGACGCACGCCGATCTCGTTGCGGATCTGGCCGTCGGATTTTTCGTTTGCATTCCAGCTATTGCTCCGACCCAGCCAGCCCAGGCTGGAGGCCGCGCTGCCGCCATACCAGACGGTGCGTTCCCACGCCGCGTAACGCGATGCCTGCACCGCGGCCGAGCGCATGTCGAGATACTTGCCGATCAGCGGAATGGCGAGGAAGAGCGGCACCAGCACGAAGCCGGCGACGATCACCAGTTCCACCATGGCCTGGCCACCCGATTTCTTATAGCGACTTACCATAGGTGATAGGACATCGATGCGTATTGTTCGAGGAAGCTGTTCGTCACCAGACGCGCCTGCCAGTAGGGGCTGTACAGGCTGCCGAGTTCGGTCTTGCCGTCGCCGCGCGCCCATAGTTTCTTCGGACGCGAAAAGTAGATTTGCGCCTTGGTCAGGCTGCGCATGTATCCGCTCTGCGTACCGTTGTTTAGCGCGAACTGTCCGCTTGAAACCGCGTTGCTGCTCGGGATGCTGCTGTCGGCCTTCTCGATTTCGAGAATGAGCGAAGGCGCCACCAGGTTGTCGGCGTCGACCTTCTTCAAGTCGAAGTACTTGCGCAGGCCGGCGCGGCTGTCCATCGTGCTGCCAGCACCTTCGGCGCGCTGAATCCCTGCGGCGCCGGCAGTGTTGACGTTGTTGTAGACGCCGCCGTAGGCCTCGGCAGTCTGCGTATTGAAATTGTTGGTCGGACTCAGGTCGCTGCTTTGACCGGCTTGTGCCGCACCCCAGCCCATGGGAATGAACAGCAGCGGAATAGGGATCGGAATTGGAATCCCGAGGATGCTGATCCAGATGATGCCCACGCCATTGAAACCGGTGGCATCCATCGCGCTCCAGGTTTTCTTCACACCGTTGATGTTCTTCAGTTCAGTGCCGCCGCGATGCCACAGCATCATCAGCAGTGCGCCGTTCTGATAGGGAATCAGGCGGGTCGGGTCGACCACGAAAGGCGTCAGGTACATCATTTCAGGGAAGTTGTTCGCCGGTCCGCCGCCCTTGGTGCTGCGGTCATGCGAGAACTCGTCCAGCGAATCCTTGGTGACCTGTGCCATGCGGTCACCCTTGGGCCCATCGCTGGTCGTTGTGTTTGGGTCCTTTTGCTGCACGAACAGGAACCACTGTGCGACGTGGACAATGGCCGCCAGCGTGCCCGGCGTGCTGAGATCGGCGCTCGGATCGTTGAGCTTGATCACGTTGTAGGCATCGTTGAACGTCAACAGGTCCTTCGCTACGCCGAGCGAGGATTCGTCCACGCCGGCCAGCTTGTCGAGTACCTTGGCCGGTGACAGGCCGATCGTCTGCCCCATCGTCAGCGCGGTGCCGTAGTGGTAGATCGTTTGCGCGACATTGAGGACATCGATCAGGATATCCAGCGCCTTGACCGCAATCGGTCCGGCGGTATCCATCACGCTCTTGAATGTCTTGGAGGCTGGCTTGTAAAGCTTGACCGGCGTATCCCAAAGGACCTTCGCCACCGGACCGCCAAGCGAAGTCAGCACTTGTGGAATCCAGTTGGTCTGGCTGTTGTTGTAGGTGTTCGCGTAACCGCGTGCCCAGGAAGTGATGCCGACAACCTGCGCCACGGCGACCTGGTTCGCAATCACGGCACGATTGGTATACGCGGCAAAGTTGTAATCGCGCGCCTCGGCCTGTACGGCGCTGTAGGCGGCTGCGTCGGCAGTGTTCTGCAGGCGCGTCTTGTTGATGGACTGCTGGCCCATCGTGTACATCGTCACCATCACGAGGATGATGATGCCGACCGTGATCAACGAAAAAACCAGCGCTTGTCCGCGCTGGTTTTTCGATGATAGAACAGGTCGCACGGTCGGTCCGGTGCGGCTTTTTTACTTGCTGCTGCCGCCAGACGAAGGCGCATTGCCCGAATCGTAGCTCGCCATGCCCTTGGCTTCGGCAGCTTTCGTGTTTGCGTTGCCTGCCGCGGTGGAGGCGGTCGCCTTGCCGGTCGAAGCGCCGGTACCGGCAACTTCACCTGCCAAGCCAGCAACCTGGCCGCGGATCGTTTGGCCGAACATGCTGTAGACGCCAATGGCAGCAACAGCGATCAGCGCGACGATGATGATGTATTCGGTCATGCCTTGACCGTACTGACGGAGGGATTTTTTCGGGGAAAATGCTGCGATTTTGGCTTTCATGACGACCTCATGGGTTAATGGATACCGAACTGCTGACGCATGTGTTTGCACCCGCCGGGCAGGTGTAAGCGGTCGGATTATATGAGCAAGTTTTGCAAACCAGAAAGTTTTACATTCTAAAAACTACAAAAAAGTTCCGAACTGTTACAAAATCTCACAAATAACGATCACTACGATTTCCGTGTGGAAATATTCGCTAGAGCAAGAAAGAAACCGTTGTATGTTTGCGGATGCTTTTGGGCAAGAACGGAAATTTTTGGCGGGGATTTTTTAAGATGAACATCACCAGATTTGCAGTAAGGCTAGTTCTCGCGGGCGGCTTCATCCTGCCATGCGCTGCATGGGCCGATTATCAGACCGGCAGTGCTGCCTTACGCAGCGGAGACACGGCGACCGCGATGCGCGAGTTTTCGGCGGAAGCTGCCAAGGGAGACGTCCGTGCGCAAAACGATCTGGGTGTGATGTACGAAAAAGGTCTCGGGGTACCACGCGATTACGCGAAGGCCTTGAGCTGGTATCGCAAGGCGGCCGCCAAAGGCTACGCGCCGGCGGAAACCTCGATCGGCTATTTTTATACGGAAGGTTTCGGCGTGCCGCGCGACGACGCGCAGGCAATGAGTTGGTACCGCAAGGCAGCCGAGCAGAACTTTGCGCAGGCGCAAAACAACATCGGCGCAATGTATGAGAACGGTCGCGGCGTGCCGCAGGATCCTGTGCAAGCGGCGGATTGGTATCGCAAAGCGGCCGACCAGGGGCATGCGTCCGGCCAGACCAATCTTGGCTTCTTGTATGCGCGCGGCAAGGGCGTAACCAAGGATGACGCTGCCGCCGTCGAACTGTATCGCAAAGCCGCGGCGCAGAACTTTCCCTTGGCTCTGAACAATCTCGGTTTCATGACGGCGCAAGGCCGCGGTGTGCCACAGGACTACGCGGCGGCTGCGAGCTTATATCGAAAAGCCGCCGACCTGCAGTTCGCGCTGGCACAGTTCAACCTGGCAAAAGCCTACGAACAGGGCAAAGGTGTGCCGCAGGATGACGCGCAGGCGATGCTCTGGCTCAAACGTGCCGCCGACAACAGCTACAAGCCGGCGATGCGCTATCTGGCACAGGTCTATACGCGCGGATTACTCGGTCAGCACATCTCTACCGATGCAGCGCGTCAATGGAACGACAAGGCGACGCGCTAAAGATACTTCAGCTTGATAAGCGAGGAAGCCCGATTGGGTCGCAGCGAACACAGCCTGGCAAACGCCGCCGGCATGTGGCCGATTCGTGGATGGTCGTGCGGCTGTACCTGCGGCCGAACGCCGCGCAGAAATATGTGCGGGAACTGCTGCTTCCGGCTTTCATTTCATTGCCGCTTGCCGCGTTCCGGTGCGAGCGGACATCCATATATAAGACAACAACCGGTAGAGCGAGACAGTAGCAAGGAGAAGATGCCGGCGCGTTGAGGAGCGGCGACATCGGATGGTTTCAACCAGCGGCAATAACAAGATCAAGAAAGGAACGCATGAAACTGCATGTCATGGGATGTGCCGGCGGCATCGGCGGAAGGGAAAGGCTGACAACTTGCTTCAGGGTGGACGACGACATTCTGCTCGACGCCGGCACCGGCGTATCGCGCATGGAAATGGCGGAACTGGTCAAGATCGACCATATCTTCCTGACGCATACGCATCTGGACCATGTGATCGGTCTGGCATTTTTGCTCGATTCGGTGCTGGGAAAACGCGACAAACCGGTGACCGTCCATGCGAGTGAAACCGCGATCGCGACGCTGAAGACGCACATGTTCAACTGGCAGCTGTGGCCAGACTTCGCGGCGATCCCGACTCCCAAAAACGCAATCCTGCGCTGGGCACCGATGGCGCTGGAAGAGGTGGTGGAGATTGGCAACGGAAGAACAATCCAGTCGATGGCCGTCGACCACACGGTCGAGACGGTGTCGTATACGGTGCGCGGCAAGCGGGATGCCTTTCTGTTCACCGGCGACATGGTCAGCTCGCCTCAGTTGTGGCAGCGCCTGGCACAGGATGTGCAACTGCGTGCAGTGATTATCGACTGCTCGTTTCCGGATGCGGAAATGTGGCTTGCCAAGTTGTCGAAGCACTTCTGTCCGCAGCTGCTGGCGGAGGACATTGCGCCCATGCCGTACCAGACGCGTTTCCTAATTACGCATCTGAAGCCGGGACAGGAAGATCTGATCATGCAGCAGTTGCAGGGGCATGATCCCAAACGTCAGTTCACCTCCTTGCGGGGCGCAGACGTATTCGAGTTTTAGACGGCACGATGCCGAAGGGGAGTTGCGGACGGAAACGGCCGCATGAAGCACGATGACAAAAGCGATCAACGTCAAGGCGCTCAATTTTAAAGCGATGCATTTTCAGGTGCCGAAGATGTTCCGCCGCAAGCGGGGCTTCCGGCTGCACATCACCATTACGCTGGTGTTCGTGCTGCTGAGCCTGCCGGTCACGATCATCTTCGGCGTGATGACATATCGCTCGAATCAACAGTTGATCGCCGATCATACCGACCGTTTCATTCAGAAGTCGCTGATGGAAAGTGCGGCCGATGCGAACAAACTGTTCGGCGCCATGCTGAATTCGGTGCGTACGGCATCGACGCTGATGCGCGACAACTCCGACTACTTCATGGGCGATTCGTCGTCCGACTATCTGCAGGAGATCGTCATCTCCAAGCCGGGAATCTATTCGGCATATGTGACGTTCGAGGACGGCTCCTTCCATCAGGTGCGTCGTGCCATCCCGGGAGAGCAAATTCTTGGCAAGGCCATTCCGCCAAAGACCGAATTCGTCAGCCGCTTCATCGATGCGAGCAGCGGCACCGACATGCAGGGTCTGCTGATCGATTCGTACACCTATCAGGCTCCGTGGGGCATCACCATCGGACAGGATACGGGTTCGGCGGTCGACGATCCGCGTCTGCGCACGACGTACAAGAACATCAGCAAGCTGAAGAACGCGAGCATCTCCGACCCTTATGTGCTGTCCAATCTGAACAAGCTTGGCATCACCATTTCGTCTCCGGTGCTCAACGGCGACCGCTTGCTGGGGATCGTCGCCGTCGACTATACGCTGGAAGCGATTTCAAGTTTTCTGTCCGAGAACCGAACGACGCAGAACAGCATGACCATCATGCTGGACGGGAATGGCAGCATCGTCGCGCATCCGCAATACGAACTGGGTGTCAGCGTGAAGGATGAACAGCCGGTACGCGTTCGCGCCGACAAGCTCCAGGATCCGCGCGTGCTGGCAGCGCTTGGTGAACATCTGCGCGTCGGACGCGACTATTTCACCTTCCGCGCCGGTCCGGACGATACCGAATATCTTGCCGTGTTCGCGGATCTTCCGGAAGATCTCGGTAAATCATGGGAAACGCTGACCATTACGCCGACCAACGATTTCGTCGGCGACATTCATCGCGCCAACCGGAACATGCTGTTCTTCAGCATCGGCGCTTTCCTGTTGCAGATCGTCCTGATCTACATGATCTCGCGCATGATCGCGCGTCCGATCGAACAATTGGCGAGCGAGGTGATGCACATCCGCGAATTCCGCTTCGACAAAATGCAGCGCATCAATTCGTCGATACGCGAAATCCGCTATCTCAGCGATGCAATCGCCTTGCTGGAGCGAGCGCTGCAATCCTTTGCGTCCTATGTCCCGACCATGCTGGTCAAGCAGTTGCTGGAATCGGAGCAGGGCACCAAGCTCGGCGTCGAGAGCCGCTTCCTCACCATCCTGTTTACCGATATCGAAGGCTTCTCTTCGCTATCCGAATCGGAACCTTCGCAACGCCTGCTGACGCGTGTCTCCGATTACTTCGCCACAGTGACGAAGGCGGTGCAAAGCGAGCATGGCACCGTAGATAAATTCATCGGTGATGCGGTGATGGCCTTCTGGGGCGCGCCCAAGATTCTGGAAAATCATGCCTATCTGGCCTGCGTGGCCGCCATGCGTTCGCAGCGCGGCATGGCGGCGCTGAACCGTACCTGGGCCGAGGAAAAGCAGCCGCCGCTGAAACTGCGCATCGGCATTCACTGTGATTCCGTGCTGGTCGGTAACGTCGGCTCCACCGAGCGTATCAGTTACACGGTGATGGGCGACGGCGTCAACGTGGCGGCACGCCTGGAGGGTCTGAACAAGGAAATGGGGACCTCGATTTGCGTCAGCCATCGCATTTTCCGCGAGGCGGGTCATCTGCTGTGGCTGCGTCCGGTCGACACGGTCACGGTAAAGGGTCGCAAGGGAGAATTGCTGGTTTACGAACTGCTCGGCATCCGCGGCGAAGATGCGGAAATCGCTGCCACGCCGGACGAAATCGAGTTGTGTGAACTGACTCGCACCGCTTACAACGTCTACGCGTCAGGCGACTATCGTCGTGCCGTCATGGCCTACGGCAAAGTACTCGAAAGATTCCCGCAGGATCAGGTGGCCAAGCGCATGCTGCAAAAGAGCCGGACCCAGTTCAACCTGATGAACGACGCGGTCTCGGTTGACGGCTGACAAGAAGAATTGTGGAACAATATCCTTTAATCATTGCCCAATTGCGTTGATTCAATTGTTGATTAAAGGAACCTGATGCAACGTCGTGATTTACTGAAGGCGTCGGCCGCGTTGTCGCTGGCCGGCTTTTCCGCTACTCCCTTGCTCGCCGCAGCGCGCACTCCCGACCGACTCAAGACACTCGACCAGGCCCAGCGCTTTGACTATGCCTGGCTGAAGGGCCGCGCCCGCACGTTGGCCTCGCAGGCCTATCAGGCTCCGCCGCAAACCGTGCCAAATGAAATCAAGCAGTTGGACTGGGATCAGTATCAGTCCATCGCCTACCGCAACGATCACGCCTTGTGGGCGAAGGACGATTTGCGTTTTCAGGTGAAATTCTTCCACCTCGGCATGTACGCAACACAGCCGGTCAGGATTCACGAAGTGCGCGACGGTCAGGCGCAGGAGCTGGCTTACGATCCCGAGATGTTCGATTACGGCAAGAGCGGTTTGAACGGACGCCAGCTGCCGAAGGACCTTGGCTTCGCCGGGTTCCGCGTCAATTTCCATACTGACCTGGTGCGCGACATCACGGCCTTTCTCGGCGCCAGCTATTTCCGCGCGGTTGGCGGTGAATGGCAATACGGTCTGTCGGCGCGCGGTCTCGCAATCGATTGCGGCATGCCGAAGCCCGAGGAATTCCCGCGCTTCAGCGAATTCTGGCTGGAACGGCCGGACCGCAATTCCAGCAAGCTCGTCGTGTATGCGCTGCTCGATTCGCCAAGCGTAGCCGGCGCCTACCGTTTCGAGATAGCACCTGGCGCGACCACCATGATGGAAGTCGATGCCGCGCTGTATCCGCGCAAGCCGATCGAACGCATTGGTATTGCACCGCTGACCAGCATGTTCCTGTACGGCGAGAACGACAGGCGCCTCGGCATCGACAACGACTGGCGCCCGGAAATCCACGATTCGGACGGCCTGGCGATGTACACGGGCAGCGGGGAATGGATCTGGCGTCCGCTCGTCAATCCGGCCAACCTGCATTTCAATGCGTATGCAGACGAAAATCCGCGCGGCTTCGGCCTGATGCAGCGCGACCGCAATTTCGATCACTATCAGGACGACGGCGTGTTCTACAACCGCCGTCCGAGCCTGTGGGTGGAACCGAAAGCCGGTTGGGGCAAAGGCTCGGTGCAGCTGGTCGAGATTCCGACCGTGGACGAGACCTTCGACAACATCGTCGCCTTCTGGAACCCGGAAGCGATACCGCAGGCGGGCCAGGAACTGCTGTTCGGCTATCGCCTGTATTGGGGTGCGAAGCCGCCCGCAATGCCGGACCGCGCGATGGTCGTCGCTACCCGCACCGGCATTGGGGGCGTGGTGGGGCGCAAGCGTTCGTATTTCTCTTGGCGCTTCGCAGTCGATTTCGCCGGTGGCGACCTGGACCTGATCGGCCCGCATGTAAAGGTCGAGCCGGTTATCAGCGCATCGCAAGGCACGGTGGAGGTCACTTCTGCGCGACCGCTGGAGGCGATCCATGGCTACCGTGCGATGTTCGATCTGAAGGTGCCCGACGATGTGAAAGGCCCGATCAATCTGCGCATGTTTCTGGCAGCCGATGGACAGGCAATGTCGGAGACATGGATGTATCAATGGACGCCGCCGGAAAAGCGGGTGTTTTAATCAGGAAAACAAAAAGGCCGATCGATATCGGCCTTTTTTGTTGAACAACCGCGATACGCTTCAGCGTGTCTCGTCCTCGAATTCGACGCTTTCCGGCGCCTCATTGATGTCCGAGGCCTGACGATCTGCATCATTGCGGGGATTGCCATCGCGCTCGGTGCGCAAGTCTTCGGCGGGAATGTTCTCGATATGATCCACGCCGATGTCCTGACGCGCTTCGCTCTCGTCCAGCATTTCCACCGTGGCGCGCTCGCCTGTGCCTTGGCGGTCCGTATCGGTGTCGCCGCCAAACAGGCCCTTGACGTCGCTGCCGTTATCGGAGGAATCGCTCGGCCCCAATGCGCTGTCGTCATGGCCGGTACCGAGTTGGCGGTCCAGCGTGAGATCGTTATCCGGGTCCAGGGTGCTTGTGCTCATGATGTCTCTCCTCAAGAAGTTCATGTCCCTATGCTAGTGCTGCGGGCTGCGCAATTGAATAGGAAGACAGGCAGCGTTTGCGTAGGAAGATC
>DATAHI010000064.1:0-7138 GCA_036263255.1 Oxalicibacterium sp.
TTTTCGAAATTATCCGGCGTGACGACGCCCATCGACACGATGTACTTCAGCGCTTCGTCCACGCTCATGTCGAGCTCGATTGCATCGGCGCGCGGCACCATCAGGAAGAAACCCGAAGTCGGATTCGGCGTGGTCGGCACATAGACGCTGACGTAATCGCCCACGAGATGGTTGCGCACGTCCCCGCCCGGCACGCCGGTCAGGAAAGCGATGGTCCACGATCCCTGACGCGGGTACTGCACCAGAAGCGCCTTGCGGAAGGCATTGCCGGAAGACGAGAACAGCGTGTCCGACACCTGCTTGACGCTGGAATAGATCGTATTGAATACCGGAATGCGGCGCAGCAGCGCGTCCCACAGCGCAACCACCTTTTTGCCGATGAAGTTGCGCGTGGCCAGTCCAACCAGAAAGACGATCAGCAGCGTCAGGATCGTGCCAAGGCCGGGAATCGCAAAACCGAACAGCGCTTCCGGACGCCATGCCGCCGGCAACAACAGGAGCGACTTGTCCATCGTGCTGACGACCAGGTTCAGCACCCACAGCGTGATGGCAAGCGGAACCAGAATCAGCAGGCCAGTGACAAAATATTTACGCATGATGGATTTTCTTCAAAAAGTGCGCCGCAAGCGGCGCGCACCGTCAATCGGCGCTAGCCGAGTTCCCGGTTGTGCTATTGGCCGCAGGACTGGCTGACGGAGCAGATGCGGCGTCGGCCTTCGCGCCGGTCGCCGATGCCGACGTACCACCCTGCCCGCCGCGGAAATCGGTCACGTACCAG
Organism: Oxalicibacterium sp.; assembly: GCA_036263255.1. Classification (GTDB taxonomy): domain Bacteria; phylum Pseudomonadota; class Gammaproteobacteria; order Burkholderiales; family Burkholderiaceae_D; genus Oxalicibacterium. The sequence continues at coordinate 779 of DATAHI010000064.1, forward strand.
CCGGTTCCCTTCAACTGGAATCCCGCCGCCGTTACCTGCTTGCGAAAGCTCGATTTCCCGCACGTAGGGCAATCGGTCAGTACCGGGTCTGAAATTTTTTGCAATACATCCTTGGCGAAGCCGCATGCTTCGCAGCGGTATGCATAAATCGGCATTTTGTCGTCTCCGCGAAAAAATCGTACAAAACCCTGAATTATAAGGCTTTCCCGGTGATTTACGTAGACAGTAACGGCTTGCAGGCTGCCAATGAGGCGTTGCAGAAACAAAAACCGCAGGCGGGGCGGCATGCACGGCCTGCGGTGTAGCGGAAAAGGCGCTTACTTCGCGCCCATCTCCATTCCCATGCCTTCGACATGATGCTTGTGTTCACGACGATTGCGCAGCACTTGGGGCAGCAGCGAACCGACAATCATGCCGACGAACGCGGCGATCAGGCCCGCGAGCTGACCGGGGAAATGCTCTCCCCAGCTCGTTATTTGCGGAAAGAACCAGATCCAGACGATGACACCCGCTGCCAGCGAGAAAATCGCGCCCTGGGTGGTCGCGCGTTTCCAGTACAGCCCCATGACCAGCGGCACGAAGGCGCCGACCAGCGTTACCTGGTATGCGGCAGAAACGAGATCATAGATCGAGGTGCCGCGCATCGCGATGGCGTAAGTCAACACCAGTACGGCGAAGACCACGAGCGTGGCGCGCATGGCGAACAACTGCTCGCGGTCCGTCATGCGCGGCCGCAGGTTCTTCAGAATGTTCTCGACGAAACTCGTCGATGGCGCCAGCAGGGTTGCAGACGACGTGCTTTTGATCGCGGACAGCAAGGCGCCGAAGAAGAAAATCTGCATGATCAGCGGCATCCGCGTCAGCACGAAGGTCGGCAGCAGGCGCTGGTAGTCATCCTTCACCATGTCCATTGCACTGGACCCCATCACGACCACTGCGGCCGCGACAATGAACATAGGCACGAAGGCAAACAGGATGTAGCTGACGCCACCGATGACCGCACCGTTGCGCGCTGTCTTGGCATCCTTGGCCGACATCACGCGCTGGAAGACGTCCTGCTGCGGGATGCTGCCCAGCATCATGGTGAGCCCGGCCGCAATGAAGCCGGCCATTTCGGTAAAGGAGGGTTCGGGCAGGAATTTCCACAAATCTTTCTCGGTCGCCAGAGCGAACACGTGGTCCGCGCCGCCGGCCAGATTGGCCGAGAAGAACGCGATGACGGAAAGGCCGATCACCAGCACGATCATTTGGATGAAGTCGGTCCACGCCACTGCGAGGAAACCGCCGATCACCACATAGACCAGCACCGCCAGCGTGCCGACGATCATGCCCATCGTTTCGGACATCGCGCCACCGGTCAGCACATTGAAGACGAGACCCAGCGCAGTGATTTGCGCGGCTACCCAGCCGAGATAACTGATGATGATCGCGACGGAACAGAACACTTCCACGCCCTTGCCGTAGCGCAGACGGTAGAAATCGCCGATGGTCAGCAGGTTTTGCTTGTACAGGCGTGCAGCGAAAAACAGACCAACCAGAATGAGACAGGTGCCGGCGCCGAATGGATCTTCGACAACGGCATTGAAGCCGCCTTGCACGAAGCGCGCCGGAATGCCCATGACGGTTTCGGCTCCGAACCAGGTGGCAAACGTGGTGGTCACGACCATGATCAGCGGCAGGCTGCGCCCGGCGACGGCGAAGTCGCTGGTGTTCTTGATGCGCGTTCCCGCCCAGACGCCGAGAGCAAGCGTGCCTGCCAGATAAAGCACCACAAAGGTAATCAGCGTGTAGTTCACCGCGGTTCGCTCCGTAGAAAAACGACCGGTTATATATAAAGAGAAACCCTATCTTCCAGCAAAGGCCTTGCCGGCGGCTGTCCCCGATGCACATCTCGTACCAGGCAGCAGGGTCGAGGCAGCAATCGGCTCGATCAGCGGCCGAACACAAAGGGGTCCCGGATCGAAAAAACGCGCAATTGTAGCAAAACGAACTTGGATTTCACTGAAAAGAACGTGGAGGAATCACCCTGTGACGGCTGAGTACAACATGCGCTGGAAAAGACTCGAGGGCGCGGTCTTGGTGAGCGTGCTGAGGAGGGTCGGCCACCGTCGATTAGAGTGCGCCATTGACCTCAACTGAATGCAAACAGCAGCAGCGTCAGCAAGCCGCCGCCGATCAAGCCGGCACCGAAGTACACCGCCACGCTCAACAGCATGTTGGTACGGCGCTGTTCCTCCAGCACCAGCTTCAACAGCGCGTCGGTATCCTTCTCGGTTTCGGCGGCCTTGGCCAGTGCCTGATGCGCCAGTCGCGGAAATTGCGGCAGCAGCTTGCTGTAGCGCGGCGCCTCAGCCTTGAACCGTTCCCAGAGGCCGTGCAGGCCGACCTGATCCTTCATCCAGTTTTCCAGATAAGGCTTGGCGGTCTTCCACAGATCGAGCTCCGGATCGAGTTGGCGGCCCAGACCTTCGACATTCAGCAAGGTCTTCTGCAGCAGCACCAATTGCGGCTGCACCTCGACATTGAAACGGCGCGAAGTCTGGAACAGGCGCAGCAGCACCTGGCCGAAGGAAATTTCGGAGAGCGGCCGATCGAAGATCGGTTCGCAGCAGGCACGCACCGCGGATTCCAGCTCGTCGGTACGCGTATCCTTCGGTGCCCAGCCGGATTCAACGTGCGCCTCGGCCACGCGCTTGTAATCGCGGCGGAAGAAGGCAAGGAAATTCTGCGCCAGATAATCCTTGTCGAAATCGGTCAGCGTGCCGACGATACCAAAATCGAGCGCAACATAGCGGCCGAAAGTCGCCGGATCGGTCGAGACGAGAATATTCCCCGGATGCATGTCGGCATGGAAAAAACCGTCGCGGAACACCTGCGTAAAGAAGATTTCGACGCCATCGCGGCCGAGCTTTTTGAGGTCCACGCCGGCCGCGATCAGGCGCTCCGTCTGTGAGATCGGAATGCCGGCCATACGCTCCATCGTGATGACAGAGGTCGAGCAGTAATCCCAAAACATTTCAGGCACGACCAGCAACGTGGAATTCTGGAAGTTGCGGCGCAGTTGGCTGCCGTTGGCTGCTTCGCGCATCAGGTCGAGTTCGTCGTGCAGATACTTGTCGAATTCCGCCACGACCTCGCGGGGCTTCAGTCGCTTGCCGTCGGCCCACCAACGCTCGATGCGGCCGGCCACGATGTGCATCAGCGCGACGTCTTCGTCGATCGATTTGTGCACACCGGGGCGCAGGACCTTGACTGCGACGTCGCGGCCGTTCTTCAGCTTGGCAAAGTGCACTTGCGCGATCGAGGCCGAAGCGACCGGCTCGCGTTCGAATTCGGCAAACAGAACGTCCGGATGCGCGCCGAGTGCCTTGATGATCTGCGCGATCGCGACCTCGCTCGGAAACGGCGGCACGCGATCCTGCAGGCGCGCCAGTTCGTCGGCGATGTCCATCGGCATCAGGTCGCGGCGCGTCGACAGCACCTGCCCGAACTTGACGAAGATCGGGCCCAGGTCTTCCAGCGCGCGACGCAGGCGCTCGCCGCGCGGCGCGCTGATGTCGCGCCAGAACAGCAGGCGATTCAGCAGTCGCGTGGTGCGCGGGATCGGCAGCCCGGACATCGCAATGTCGTCCAGACCGTAGCGAATCGCGACGCGCGCGATCTTCAGCACACGCAGAAAACGGAAAGCCGCCCTCATTGCTTGCCGCCCTTCGTCGCCGCCAGCCGTTCGATGCGCTTGTCGAGCCTGGCGACGTCATCGCGCAATCGAGTGACGTCGTCGGTAAAGGCAGCAACCGCTTGCGGGCGCATCAACATTGGATTCTCTTCCAAGAAGTATTCAGCAAGATTTTCGGTAACGGAGCGATGCAGCGACTTGGCCGACTTCACTGCGGCCTGTGCGCCACCGACGATACGCGTCGCCGCGATGTCGCCGACGATCTTGCTCAGGTCTTCTTCGGCTTCCCAGCGCAGCGACTGGCTCACCTGGGAAATGGTGTTGGCAAAATCGGCATCGCCTTCGATCTTCACATACGAAAACGCGCGCTCTCGGTTCTGCAAGATCAACGGCAGATCCGACAACCGCACGCGGATGGTGACGGCAGCGCTCTCTTCTTCCGCAGGCAATTCGAGCAAGCCGTCTGGTGCAACCTTCAGGCGCAACTTCACGGCACCGGCATCGAATACCGCCACCTTGCCCGCATGTGGCGCGAGCAAGCTACGCGCCCAGTTTTCCTGCGCAAGCAGATGGTTCAGGGCAGCGGGCAACAGTTGGGCGGGGGAAGGTGGAGTAAGAGGCGTCATCGTCAGCAAGAAAAAAGCCGCCGGTGAATTCACCGGCGGCTTCCAGTTTATCAGTTTGCCGTCAAATATCGGATAGGCGTACCGATTGGTCGACAGAACTGCGATGCATCATGAGAGTTGCTGAATGCCTGCCAGCACCCAGCCGCCGTCGCCGTTGACCGGCTTGGACAGGTTCCAGGCTTCGGTGAAAGGCTCGGTCGGTGCGTGATCGGCTTCGCGGATCATGCCGCTGAACTTGACGCTGGCGATGTATTCGTCGCCGACGCGTTCCACGCCGTAGAACACCGCGTCCAGCGAAACCACGTCGGTCACGTTCGGCGTGGCACCGCGTTCTTGCAATTGCAGACGCAGCTCGCCGAACATTTCCGGTGTCGTGAATTCGCGAATGTCATTGACGTCGCCGCGATCCCACGCCGCCTGCAGGCGAATGAAGTAGGTCTTCGCATTGCGCAGGAAGGATTCAACGTCGAAACCGGCTGGCAAGGCGTCCGCCGGTGTGGCCGATGCGCTGCTCGCAGGCGAATTCAAACCCGAACCAATTTCAGGCGTGATCGAACGCGCCATCGGCTCTTCGCGATAGGCGTTGGCGTACGAAGGCTGAGCCGTATTGGCGCGATTGCCGCGAATCATACGCAGCACGAACATGATCGCAAACGCGGCGAGTGCAATCATCAACACGGTACTGATCATGCTTGCCAATGCGCCGCCAATACCGAAATGCGACAGCAAGGCGCCAAGGCCCAAACCGAGCAACGCGCCGCCCAGCATGCCTTTCCACGGACTGCTCTTGGCCGCGGCGGTGCCGGCGGCCGTGCCAGCAGCGCCAGGTGCAGGCGCAGGTTTGGCCGTGTTGGTCGATTGAGAAGATTGCGATGGCGCCTGCCGGCTGTAGCTTTGCGATTGCTTGCCGAACGAACCGCCGCCGCCCATGCGCTTGGCGTCGGCTTGCGGCACGACCAGCATCAACGCACTCAGCGAAACGACTGCTGCCATCAACAATTTCTTCATTTCATCTCCTAAAGTTTTATTCCAGTGTGTAAAGCCGCCACACCCGCGGTCAGATTGAAGTACTGGACCCGTTCCAGGCCCGCGCCTTCCATCATTCTTTTCAACGTGTCCTGGTCCGGATGCATGCGGATCGATTCGGCCAGATAGCGATAGCTCTCCGAGTCGTTTGCGATCCGCTTGCCCAGCCACGGCAGCACGGAAAACGAATACACGTCATACGGTTTCTTCAGCGGTTCCCATACCTTCGAGAACTCCAGCACCAGCAACTTGCCGCCCGGTTTCAGTACGCGGCGCATTTCCGCCAGCGCGGCATCCTTGTGCGTCATGTTGCGCAAACCAAACGCGACACTTACGCGATCGAAGTAATTGTCCGGAAACGGCAATTTCTCCGCGTCGCACAACAAGGTGGGGGTCAACAAACCCTTGTTCAATAAGCGGTCGCGTCCCACGCGCAACATCGACTCGTTGATATCCGTCAACCACACCTCGCCGCTCGGCCCCGCCTGCTTTGCAAATGCTTTGGCCAAGTCGCCGGTCCCGCCCGCAATATCCAGCACCTTGAATCCCGGCCGCACAGCCGCCTGCGCAATGGTGAAGGTCTTCCACAAGCGATGCAGGCCGGCCGACATCAGATCGTTCATGACGTCGTACTTGCCAGCCACCGAGTGAAATACCTCGGCAACCTTGTGGACTTTTTCTTCTTCCGCGACGGTCTGGTAACCGAAATGAGTCGAGTTGGTCATGGCGCTTTTTGGTTATTATACATACGTTAGATAAATGTGAAGAATTTGTGATTATTCTTCAGCTTGGAATGCAACTAGTGGTGGTGGCCGCAAGCGCCGCCGCCGTGGCCATCATCCGCGCTCATCGGCGCATCGCGACCGGATTCGCGGGTATAGCCCGCTTCTTCCAGACGATTCAGATAGGTTTCCCACAAGCTGTCGCGCTGGCTGCCGAGGTGGTACAGGTATTCCCAGGAATAGATGCCGCTGTCGTGTCCATCCGAGAAAGTCGGTTTGACCGCGTAATTGCCGATGGGTGCAATCGCAG
>DATAHI010000065.1:0-4303 GCA_036263255.1 Oxalicibacterium sp.
TAGGCAGGACGCGAGAAGATTCGTTCAGCATATTTCATCAGCGGCGCAGCGGTCTTCGACAGTTCGATGCCGTAGTGATCGAGGCGCCACAGCAGCGGCGCGATCGCGACGTCGAGCATCGAGAATTCATCGCCCAGCATGTACTTATTCTTCAGGAACAGCGGCGCCAGCGTGGTCAGGCGATCGCGGATTTCGTTGCGCGCCTTTTCCTGAATCTTCTCGCCACCGCGGCCCTTGTCGTTCTCAAGCGTATGCACGTGGATGAACAATTCCTTCTCGAAATTGAACAGCATCAAACGTGCGCGCGCGCGCATCAGCGGATCGGCCGGCATCAGCTGTGGATGCGGGAAGCGCTCGTCGATGTATTCGTTGATGATGTTCGATTCGTACAGCACCAAGTCGCGCTCGACCAGGATCGGCACCTGGCCGTAGGGATTCATGGTCGAGATGTCTTCGGGCTTATTGAACAAGTCAACATCGCGCACTTCGAAGTCCATGCCCTTTTCAAACAGAACGAGGCGGCAACGTTGGGAGAATGGGCAGGTCGTACCCGAGTAGAGAACCATCATTTTTTGTAGTTCCTTAGAAACAAATAGGGCGAGACGCTGCGCGCCTCACCCTCAATACCCCGCAAAAAATGCGGGCAAAGCCAGATTTTACTTGATTTAGCGTACGTCTTTCCAGTACGACGCGTTCAGGCGCCAAGTCAGGACGATGCAGACACCCAAAAACAGCAGTACCCATACGCCGATCCGCTTGCGGGTCGTCTGCGCCGGCTCCGCCATCCAGGTCATGTACGAGACCAGATCGGCGACCGCCTTGTCGTACTGAACAGGCGTCAAGGTGCCCGGCGTCACCTGCTGGAAGCCAACGAACTTGTGCTCGGTCTTGCCTTCCTCATGCGGATTCTTCACTTCCTCAAATTTTGCAGTCCGCACGCCCTGTAGTTCCCACAGCACGTGCGGCATGCCGACGTTCGGGAATACCAGGTTGTTCCAGCCGGTCGGGCGCGTGTCGTCCTTGTAGAAGGTACGCAGATAGGTGTACAGCCAGTCCGGTCCGCTGCCGGCTTCGGACGCCTTCGCGCGCGCGATTACGGACAAGTCCGGCGGCTCGGCGCCGAACCAGGCTTTCGCATCTTTGCCCGACATGGCAACCGTCATCATGTCGCCAACCTTGTCCGAAGTGAACAGCAGGTTGTTCTTGATCTGCTCCTCGGACAGACCGATATCCTTCAAGCGGTTGTAACGCATCGAAGAGGCGCTATGGCAGCTCAGGCAATAGTTGACGAACAGGCGCGCTCCGTTCTGCAGCGCCGCCATGTCCTTCGTGTAATCCGGCGCTTGGTCCAGCGGGAAAGTCGCTTCGGAAGCCAGCGCCAGCCCTGGCAAGAGGACCGCCGCCGCAATCAGTTTTTTCAGCAATGTCATGTTCTTGTCCCCTTGCGGCTTAGTGCGGATGATAAACAACGCGGTCCGGCACCTGCTTGAAGGTACCCATTGCGCTCCACCACGGCATCAGCAGGAAAAAGCCGAAATACAGGAAGGTGCAGACCTGTGCGATCGCCGTACCCACCGCGGTCGGCGACTGCACGCCGAGATAACCGAGCACGATGAAGGCAATACCAAACACGATGTAGATGTACTTGTGCCAGTCCGGGCGATAGCGGATCGACTTGACCGGCGAAGTGTCCAGCCACGGCAGCGCGAACATGATCATCACCGACACGCCCATCAGCACCACGCCCCAGAATTTGGCATCAAAGATGAACATGCCGACGATCACCAGCAGGCCGATCACGGCTGCCGCAATCTTGCAGGTCTTCGCCAGCCGCGAACGCAGGATGATCAGCGCGACGTATGCTGCCACCCCTGCCTGCAGCCAGTAGACAAAATCCGACGTCGTCGCGCGCAGGATCGAATAGAACGGCGTGAAGTACCAGACCGGCGCAATGTGCGGCGGCGTCTTCAGCGGATTAGCCGGGACGAAATTGTTGTACTCGAGGAAGTATCCGCCCATCTCCGGCGCGAAGAACACGACCGCGGTGAAGATCAGCAGGAAGATCGTCACGATGAAAATGTCGTGCACCGAGTAGTACGGATGGAAGGGAATGCCATCCAGCGGCACACCGCGCTCGTCGACCGTATTCTTGATTTCGACGCCGTCCGGGTTACTCGAACCCACTTCATGCAGCGCGACGATGTGCGCCACCACCAGACCGATCAGTACTAGCGGGATCGCGATCACGTGGAAGGCAAAGAATCGATTCAGCGTCGCATCCGACACCACGTAGTCGCCGCGAATCCACAGCGACAGGTCTGGACCGATAAAGGGAATCGCGCCGAACAGGTTGACGATCACCTGCGCGCCCCAGTACGACATCTGCCCCCACGGCAGCAAGTAGCCGAAGAAGGCTTCCGCCATCAGGCACAGGAAGATGCCGACGCCGAACAGCCACACCAGCTCACGCGGTTTGCGATACGAACCGTACAACAGTCCGCGCAGCATGTGGATGTAGACGACGATGAAGAAGGCCGAGGCGCCGGTCGAGTGCATGTAGCGCACCAGCCAGCCCCACGGCACGTCACGCATGATGTATTCGACCGAAGCGAACGCCAAGTTGGCGTCCGGCTTGTAATGCATCACCAGGAAGATGCCTGTGACGATCTGGATCACCAGCACGAGAAGCGCCAGCGAACCGAATACGTAGAGGAAGTTGAAGTTCTTCGGTGCGTAGTACTCGGACAGATGCGCCTTCCAGGTCGACGACAAAGGGAAACGCGCGTCGATCCAGTTCAAGGCCTTATCGCCGAAGGACGCATCTGCGGGAAGTTGTTTTTCCTGGAAGCTCATGCTTTCGCCTCACCTTTCTCGTCCTTGCCGATGACCAGTTTGGTATCGCCTTCGAACATGTAAGGCGGCACCTGCAGATTGTCCGGCGACGGCTTGTTCTTGTAGACGCGGCCGGCCAAGTCGAAAGTCGAGCCATGGCAGGGGCACAGAAAACCACCTTGCCAGTCGTCAGGCAGCGAAGGTTGCGGTCCTGCCTGGAATCTTGAAGAGGGAGAGCAGCCCAAATGCGGGCAGATGCCGACCAGGACCAGAATGTCCTTGTTGCGTGAACGCCATTCGTTCATCGCATAGTCGGGGGTGGTGGAGAATTGGGTACGCTTGGATTCGGGATCGGCGAGCTCGCCGTCGTGCTTCGGCAGCGCCGCGACCTGTTCCGGCGTGCGCTTGATAATCCATACCGGCTTGCCGCGCCATTCGACGGTGCGCTGTTCGCCGGGTGCCATGCCGGAAATATCGACTTCGACTGGCGCGCCTGCTGCCTTTGCCCGCTCCGACGGTTGAAGGGTGGATACCAATACTCCCGTCGTCGCCAACCCGGCCACGCCGCCCGCCGCACACGTCGCGACGAGCAAACCGCGTCGACCGGAATCGACCTGCTTTTCGTTACTCATACCAACCCCAATTTAAAAAAGAAATTTGTACGAAACTACTAGCAACCGCGAATTATATAGGAGGCAATGCTTGTTCAATCGTGCGCACGGGCCCAAAAGGCCCGTGAGGTGACGTTGTCTCCGTATTTTTTCTAATACTTATTCGATGTTTATTTTGTTTGGCAGGCATTATCCATCAAATTCAGAAAAAGTTGACGAAATTTGATTTGACCTTTGCAACATGCGAACCTAGCATAAGTCCGTTTCATCAAACTGCTTTGACAAGATACGGAGGGTCCAATGAGCATGCTGCAGGAATTCAAGGCCTTTGCCATCAAGGGAAACGTGGTCGACCTCGCAGTCGCGGTCATTATTGGCGGCGCATTCGGCAAGATCGTGGATTCGCTGGTTAAGGACATCATCATGCCGATCGTGGGGAAAGTCTTCGGCGGCCTCGATTTCAGCAATTACTACATCCCTCTCAATCATCAGGGATCGAACCTGCCGTTGGCCGAAGCGCAGAAGGCCGGTGCTGTCTTCGCTTATGGAAATTTCATCACGATCGCGCTGAACTTCCTGATTCTCGCGTTCATCATCTTTCAGATGGTGCGCATCATCAACAGGCTGAAAGGTCAGCAACAGGAAGAGCAGCCCGCTGCGACGCCGGAAGACATCGTGCTGCTCCGCGAAATCCGCGACGAGCTGAAGAAGAAACAGTGAGGAAGAAACGCGCAGCAGCGTGCAGCAAGGCCAGCTTAAGTCCGTCCCTTGAGCTGGCTCATCTGTAACAGTCCGCGCCGATTTGCCTCGTACACGGCAGCGCCGCGCGAATGCACGGAAAGCTTGTCGTAAATATTCTT
>DATAHI010000066.1:0-1636 GCA_036263255.1 Oxalicibacterium sp.
GAGGTCATGCAGTGCTATTTCGTCTCGGGTGACTACGATTATTTTCTGGTGGTCCATGTGATCGACATGGATGCCTACTATCAGTTCGTGCGACGTGCGATTTCGGGCTCAGGAAATGTCCGTCACTTTCAATCGCGTTTCCCGATGAAGCGCGCCAAATTCGATACGCGGATTGCGTTCGACGAGAAGGCGAGCGAGGTGCGGGTAAGAGTGGGGAAATAGGCGTCGCATTGCCGCCCATGCGGACGGTGCAATGGAAAACGCGAAGCTGCCGGAGAACTACGCGGTTACCGACTGTGCGCCTGCAACGCTTCGCGGACCGCGATACGGCATGCCGGTAAAGCGAAAATCCACATCCGGCTGTCGCCCCGAGACAATATCGGCAATCGCGCGGCCGGAACCGCAGCCCATGGTCCAGCCGAGCGTACCGTGGCCGGTGTTCAAGAACAGATTGCCAAACTTCGTCTTGCCGATGTACGGCACATTGGAAGGCGTCAGTGGACGTAATCCGGTCCAGTAGATCGGGTTGTCGTAGTCGCAGGCATCGGGGAACAGTTCGCGTGTGCGGCGCGTGATCGCCTCGCAGCGCGTCATGTTCAACTCGCGCGTGTAGCCGTTCAGTTCGCAGGTGCCGGCTACGCGCAGGCGGTCGCCCAGGCGCGAGAGCACGAGTTTGTAGCCGTCGTCGGTCAGCGAGACGGTCGGCGCCGCATCGGGATTGGTGACCGCGTATGTCGCGGAATAGCCCTTGCCCGGATACACCATCAGATCGATGCCGAGCGGTTTCAGCAGCGGCACCGAAAAGCTGCCCATCGCCATCACGAAGGCGTCGGCGCGCAGCACCTGATGACGGCCTTCCGGGGAAATGATTTCCACGCCGGTGACCTTGGCATGCGCGCCGCTGCCTTCTGTCAACAGGCGCGTGACGGTGGTGTTGAAGCGGAACTGCACACCGGCTTCGGCTGACTTGGCAGCCAGGCCGGTGGTGAATTTGTAGACATCGCCCGATTCGTCGCTTGCCGTAAAGTCGCCGCCGACGATCTTGTCGCGGATGTTGGCCAGCGCGGGTTCGATGCGAACGACCTCATCGGCCCCGATCGTATTGCGCGGGCAGCCGAGCTCGCGCATCAGCTTCGCCGCGGGCAGCGAATCCTCGAAATCCTTTTGATCTGTGTAGAAGTGCAGAATGCCGCGCGTCAGGTAATCGTAGGCAATGCCGGTTTCCGCGCGCACGGCTTGCAGCGTCTGGCGGCTGTATTCGGCAATGGAAACAATCTGGCGGATGTTGTCCGCGGTGCGCGCTGGCGTGCACTCACGCAGGAAATTCAAGCCCCATTTCCACTGCAGCCATTCGGGGCGGAAACGAAACAGCAGCGGCGCATCTTCCTTGCCCAGCCACTTCAGGATTTTTCCCGGTGCAGCCGGATTGGCCCAAGGTTCTGCGTGCGAGACGGAAATCTGGCAGCCGTTGGCAAAACTTGTTTCCTGCGCTGCACCCGGCTGGCGCTCGATCACGGTGACGTCATGTCCCGCCTTGTGCAGGAACCAGGCAGACGCAGTGCCGATGATGCCTGAACCCAAAACGATGACTTTCATACTTCGATCTCCGAGCTTGATAACCAAACGCGCTTACTGC
>DATAHI010000067.1:0-4020 GCA_036263255.1 Oxalicibacterium sp.
CTCGCCGAACAGGCAAAGGCATTCGGCGGACGCAAGAGCCTATGCGACTGGATTGCGATCAGTGGCCGCATGTTCGATGCGATCGGCATGCGCGGGCCATTGGTGGCTGATGCGGCAGGTCAGCAAATCCTGCAATTGCTGCAGTCGATCGCGCAGGAATGCGGCGACGTCGGTCACGAGTTTTCGCTGGCCGAATGGCGCGCGTTCATCAGTCTGCAACTTGAATCGACCGCGTTTGTGCAACAGCACGCCGATCAGCGGGTCGTGATGCTGCCGCTGAACGGCGCGCGCCTGCGCAGCTTCGATGCGGTGCTGCTGGTCGGGGCCGATGCCGCGCATCTGCCGTCGCAGCCGGCCGAGACGCTGTTCTTCGCGAATGGCGTGCGGCGCGAACTCGGTCTCGATACGCGCGAAAGCCGTCAGCGTCAGCAGTTACGCGATTTGACGGAGTTGCTGTCGTCGAACGAAGAAGTGGTGCTGTCCTGGCAGGCCAGCCGCGATGGCGAACCGAATGCGGTGAGCCCGTGGATCGAGCGCCTGAACCTGACGCTCGCGCGCGCCGGCCTTGCCGAGGTGGCGACGCTCGATGCGCAGCTGGCGTTGCGCCGTCTTGCATCGCACCCAGCCTTCATGCCGGCACCCGCTGCTGCCACCTTGCGGCCGGCACGACTATCAGCCAGCGGCTATAACAGCTTGGTCGCTTGTCCCTATCAATTCTTTGCCATGCGCATGCTCGGCTTGTCCGGCATCGATGAACTGTCTGATCTCCCGGAGAAGCGCGAATACGGCGAGTGGTTGCACCAGATTCTCGCGCGCTTCCATCAGACATTGCGCGACCGTAATGTGCCGCAGCAAGAACGCGCCGCGCTGCTCGATGAAATTACGCAAGAGGTCTTTGCGCGTTCGCTGGACAAGAGCGGTGCAGCACTCGGCTACTTCGCGCGCTGGAAAAAAGCGATGCCCGCCTACCTCGCCTGGGTCGCGGAGCGCGAGGCACAAGGTTGGCGCTTCGTGTTCGGCGAGGAGCATCTGGAAAGACTGCTGCGGTGGGAAGACGGTGAGGTGATGCTGCACGGCTATGTCGATCGCGTCGATGAGCAGACAAGCGGTGAACGCGCGGTGCTCGACTACAAGAGTACCAGCCAGACTGCGCTTGCGAAGCGCTTGCGTCAGGGCGAGGATCATCAGCTGCCGTTCTACGGTCTGCTATCCGACGGGGCATTCGTGCAAGCAGCCTACGTGCCGCTGGAGGCGAAGGACAGTATCAAGGCGCTCGAAGCGCCGGATTTCGATGTGTGGCAACACAGTCTGCGCGAACAGATCGTGCGCGACATGCGCGCAATCGATCACGGCGCGCCATTGCCCGCAACTGGCCCCGAATCGGTATGTCGCTATTGCGATGCGCGCGGACTGTGCCGCAAGGGGGCATGGTGATGAACGCACCGCATATCGTGCCCCGCGCGTACGAGATCAATGGCGCGAATGCAGATGCCGCACGCTTCATCGCGATTGCCTGCGATCCAGCACGTTCGGTGGTGGTGGAAGCGTGTGCGGGCAGTGGCAAGACCTGGTTGCTGGTTGCGCGCATTCTGCGTCTGTTGCTGGCCGGTGCGGAACCGTCCGAAGTTCTCGCGATCACGTTTACGCGCAAGGCGGCGCAGGAAATGCGCGAGCGCCTGCTGCATCTACTGCGCGAACTGGCGCTGGCTTCCGACGATGACGTCCTCGAAATCCTGCGCGAGCGTGGTGTCAGCGAATTCGATCTGCCCGCCATGCTGCCGGTTGCGCGCGGCTTGTACGAGCGTGTACTGCGCAGCGCACAGCCGTTGTCCATCGACACCTTCCACAGCTGGTTTGCGCGTCTGCTGCAGATCGCGCCGCTCGCTTCTGGCGTGCCGCACGGGTACGCACTCACGGAAGCCACCAGCGAACTGCAGGCAGATGCCTACAGCCGCTTCATGCGCTCGGTGAACGACAAGGACAACGATGCGTTGCGTGAGGCGCTGGTCGAGCTGTACGAACTGGCAGGTGACGGCACGGTGCGCCGATTGCTCGACGCCTTTCTCGACAAGCGCGCCGAGTGGTGGGCCTGCGGCCAATGCGGCGATCCGCTGCGGTGGCTGCACGATCTGTGCGGTGTCGACGCGGAGCAGGATGCACGTCTGTCGCTGTGGAGCGATGAGGCGCTGCAGAAGCGTATTGCGAACATCGCTTGGCTGCTCGGACAGGGCACTGCGACCAACCAGAAACGCGCCACCGCGATTGAGCAGGCGTTGAGCGCCGGCGCATCGCCGGAAAGCTTTGCCGCGCTCATGCATCAGTTCGTCGACGGCGACGGCGATCCGCGCGGCAATAGTGCCGGCAAGGGAAAGCTCGCGAGCGTGCTGCAGGAACAATTGGGTGAGAACGGCGTTGCCGCTTTCGAACAGGAATTCGTCGATGTCGGCCTGGCGCTGCTGCGGCTGCAGCAGCGCAGTGCGGAAAAGACAGTCGTGCAGTTGAATCGTGCGCTCTTCGTTGCGGGCGCCGCGTATGTCGATATCTACCAAGCGGTAAAAGCGGAGCAGCGCGTCTTCGATTTTGCCGACCTCGAGTGGCATGCGTATCGGTTGCTGTCGAACGAAGAACATGCCGCCTATCTGCAGAGCCGGCTCGATGCGCGCTATCGCCACGTGCTGCTGGACGAATTCCAGGATACCAATCCGCTGCAATGGTCCATCGTGCAAGCCTGGCTGGCGGCATACGGCAGCGATCAGCAACGACCGAGCGTGTTCATCGTCGGCGATCCCAAGCAATCGATCTACCGCTTTCGCCGCGCCGAACCGCGCGTATTCGCCGCGGCACGCGATCAGCTGGTCGCGCAGAGGGCAGACTTCCTGCGCACCAACCAGACGCGCCGCAATGCGCAGCGTATCGTCGACGTGATCAATGCCGGGTTTGTGCAGAATCCGATCTTCCAGCCGCAGACCACGCTGTCGCCGCACTCCGGCGCGGTATGGCGGCTGCCGCTGGTGCAGCAGGAGAAGGGCGACAAGGCGGCATGGTCGCCGGCGCAATTGCGCGATCCGCTAACCACGCCGCGCGAGGAGGAAGAAGACGAGCGCCGCCTGCAGGAAGGCCGCGCGGTGGCGCAGGCGCTGTGGCGCGCACGCGAGCAGTTCGGCAGCAACAGCTGGTCCGACGTGATGCTGCTTGTGAAAAAGCGCACGCATCTGCGCGCCTACGAAAGCGCGTTGCGCGAGGCCGGCATTCCGTTTGCCTCTGATCGGCGCGGCGGCTTGCTGGCATCGCTGGAGATTGCCGACCTGATCGCCTTGCTTCGTTTCCTGATCACGCCGAACGATAATCTCGCGCTCGCGCATGTGCTGAAATCGCCGCTCGTCGGCGCGCAGGATACGGACTTGATCGCGCTTGCCGAAACGGCGGGCAAGACGTGGTGGCGGCGCCTGCACGCGTTGCACGCTGGTTCGCTATCACCCGCGTTACAGCGTGGCCTGTCTTTGCTGCAGCATTGGCTGCAGCTGGCGCCGCATCTGCCGGTGCACGACCTGCTGGATCGCATTCTTCACGAAGGCGATATCGTTGCGCGCTATGCGAGCAACGCTTCGCCGCTCACACGCGGCCAGGTACTCGGCAATATCGAAGCCTTCACCGAACTGGCATTGAGCCTGGATGCCGGCCGCTATCCCAGCCTGCCGAAATTCATTCATGCGCTGGATGGCTTGCAGAAGGCAGAAGACAGCGACGCGCCGGACGAGGCCGATGTGGACGCGGCTGCCGATGCAGTCCGCATCCTGACCATCCACAGCGCAAAAGGCCTGGAAGCGCCGATCGTCGTGCTGCTCGATGCCAATCACAGCGATGCCATGCGCGAAGACCATGGCGTGCTGTGCGCCTGGTCGCAGGAAGACGGTCGGCCGCAGCATTTCTCCGCTTTCGGAAGGCAGGCCGAACGCGGCATTGCACGTGCCCATTTGTTCGAGGAAGAAGCGCAGCTGAAGGCGCAGGAAGACTGGAACC
>DATAHI010000068.1:0-16054 GCA_036263255.1 Oxalicibacterium sp.
GCCAGCATGATCACGACCACGATCACGGTGAACAGCAGCGCGAGGAAGGACCAGCCGCCTTCGACCTTGGTGTTCATGTGCAGGAAGTAGACCATGTGCACGATCACCTGCACGGCCGCGAAGCCGAGGATGACCGGCACCGTGGCGCTGGCCGGCAGCACCTTGGCCATCACCAGCCAGAACGGGATCGCGGTCAGCACCACCGACAGCACGAAGCCGGTGAGGTAGCCCCTGACGGTGGCGTGGTAGCCGATGTCGTCGTGGTCCTCGGGGTGCTCGGCGTGTTGCGCGCTCATCGGACGACTCCCATCAGGTACACGAAGGTGAAGACGCCGATCCAGACAACGTCCAGGAAGTGCCAGAACATCGACAGGCACACCAGGCGGCGCTTGTTCGGCGTGGTCAGGCCCAGCTTGTTCACCTGCACCATCAGCGTGACCAGCCAGATGGTGCCGAAGGTAACGTGCAGGCCATGCGTGCCAACCAGCGTGAAGAACGACGACAGGAAGGCACTTCGCTGCGGGCCCGCGCCTTCATGGATGAGGTGCGCAAACTCCCAGATCTCGATGGACAGGAAGCCCAGGCCGAAGAGGCCGGTGATGGCCAGCCAGGCCAGCGTGGGATTGCGCTGCTTGCGCTGCATGCAGATGACCGCGAAGCCATAGGTGATGGACGACAGCAGCAGCAGCGAGGTGTTGAGCGCCACCAGCGGCAGCTCGAACAATTCCGCACCCGACGGGCCGCCGGCGTAGCTGCGACCCAGCACTGCATAAGTCGCAAACAGGCAAGCGAAGATCAGGCAGTCGCTCATCAGATAAATCCAGAAACCGAGCAGCGTGCCGTTTTCCGGATGGTGCTCACGCACGAAGAAGCGCGAGTTCGAATCAGCGCTCACGGCGCCGTTAGAAGTTGCAGTGATTTCAGACATGGCTTTCCAGCATACGAGTGCGAGCATCTTCGGTACGAACGACTTGTTCGGCCGGGATGTAGTAATCGCGTTTGTAATTGAAGGTATGGATGATGATCGCAGCCATCATCACGAAGAAACCGGCGATGACCAGCAGCCACATGTGCCAGATCAAACCGAAGCCGATTGCCGCCGACAACGCAGCGATGATGAAGCCGGCGCCGGTGTTCTTCGGCATGTGAATGTCGACGAAGCCTTGCAGCGGGCGCTTGTAGCCCTGCTTCTTCATGTCCGCCCAGGTATCGCCTTCGTACACGCGTGGCGTGAACGCGAAGTTGTAATCAGGTGGTGGCGACGAAGTCGACCATTCCAGCGTACGGCCGCCCCATGGGTCGCCGCTGACGTCGCGCAGCTGCTCGCGGCGCAGGAAGCTGACAACGAACTGGATCAACATCGAGCCGATGCCCAGCGCGATCAGCACGGCACCCAGC
Organism: Oxalicibacterium sp.; assembly: GCA_036263255.1. Classification (GTDB taxonomy): domain Bacteria; phylum Pseudomonadota; class Gammaproteobacteria; order Burkholderiales; family Burkholderiaceae_D; genus Oxalicibacterium. The sequence continues at coordinate 1,399 of DATAHI010000068.1, forward strand.
GCAGCAATCTGGAACCAGATCTGCAGCGACGGATCCTCGAAGTGGCTCATGCGGCGCGTCACGCCCAGGAAACCGAGTACGTACAGCGGCATGAACGCCATGTAGAAACCGACCACCCAGAACCAGAACGAGCACTTGCCCCAGAATGGATCGAGCTTGAAGCCAAAAGCTTTCGGGAACCAGTAGTTGATGCCCGCAAACAAGCCGAACAGCACGCCGCCGATAATCACGTTATGGAAGTGTGCAATCAGGAAAAGCGAGTTGTGCAGCACGAAGTCGGCCGGCGGCACTGCGAGCATCACGCCCGTCATGCCACCGATCACGAAGGTGATCATGAACGCAACCGTCCACATCATCGGCAACTCGAAGCGGATACGGCCGCGGTACATCGTGAAAAGCCAGTTGAAGATCTTCGCGCCGGTCGGGATCGAGATGATCATCGTCGTGATGCCAAAGAACGAGTTGACCGATGCGCCAGAACCCATCGTGAAGAAATGATGCAGCCATACCAAGTACGACAGGATGGTGATCACCAGCGTTGCATACACCATCGAGGTGTAGCCGAACAGGCGCTTGCTGCAGAAGGTCGACACGACTTCAGAGAAGATGCCGAAGCAAGGCAGGATCAGGATGTAGACCTCAGGGTGGCCCCAGATCCAGATCAGGTTCACGTACATCATGGCGTTGCCGCCCAGATCGTTGGTGAAGAAGTTGGTGCCGAAGGTGCGATCCAGCGACAGCATGGCCAGCACGGCGGTCAGTACCGGGAAGGCGGCGACGATCAGCACGTTGGTGCACAGCGCGGTCCAGGTGAACACCGGCATCTTCATCATTTCCATGCCGGGCGCACGCATCTTGACGATGGTGACGATCAGGTTCACGCCGGACAGCAGCGTGCCCACCCCGGCAACCTGCAAGGCCCAGATGTAGTAATCCACCCCGACGTCAGGACTGTACAGAATGCCGGACAGTGGTGGATATGCAAGCCAGCCGGTACGCGCAAACTCGCCGACGAACAGCGAAGCCATCACCAGCATGGCACCGAACGTCGTCATCCAGAAACTGAAGTTGTTCAGGAACGGGAACGCCACGTCGCGCGCGCCGATTTGCAGCGGCACCACGTAGTTCATGAAACCCGTCACCAGCGGCATCGCGACGAAGAAGATCATGATCACGCCGTGCGCGGTGAAGATCTGGTCGTAGTGATGCGGCGGAAGGAAGCCAGGGTTGTCGCCGAAGGAAACCGCCTGCTGCGCACGCATCATCAGCGCGTCGGCAAAGCCGCGCAGCAGCATCACGAGACCGAGGATCATATACATGATGCCGATCTTCTTGTGATCGATACTGGTGATCCAGTCGCGCCACAGCGGGCCCCACAGGCGGAACTTGGTGATCGCGGCCAGCACGGCAATACCGCCTAGCGCCACCATGATGAAGGTGCCGATCAGGATGGGCTCATGGTAGGGAATCGCTTCCCAGGTGAGGCGGCCGAAGATGAGCTTCGTCAGGTCTATATGGTCTAGCATCGTCGTTCTTCAGAAAAAATGAATACGCAATCCAGCAAATGCGCCGGCATCCGTCATTACTTGCATGCGCTGCTTATTGTTCATGCGCTTCACGCGCGTGTGCCATCGCGTTGCGCTTCATGTCCTCGGCCATCTGCTGATTCATGCAGACGGTGTCTGGGGCGACGCAACGGTTGACGATGGCGCTGAACAATTCGGGCGCCACCTTCGCATAGTGGTGCACCGGCTCGCGCTCGCTCGGCTTCTCCAACTGGAGATAGGTCGCGCGGTCCAGCGTTTCACCGTTCGACTTGGCCTCGGCTACCCAACGGTCGAAATCGTTCACGTCCATGCCGTGATACTTGAAGCGCATGTGCGAGAAGCCTGCGCCGCTATAGTTAGCGGAGAAGCCTTCGAACTCGCCCGGCGCGTTCAGCACGGCGTTCAGCGTGGTTTCCATGCCCGGCATTGCGTAGATCTGGCCGGCCAGCGCAGGAATATAGAAGGAATTCATCACCGAGGACGCCGTGATCTTGAAGCGGATCGGCACGTCGACCGGCGTTGCCAGTTCATTCACGGTGGCGATGCCCTGCTCCGGATAGATGAACAGCCATTTCCAGTCCAGCGCCACGACCTGGATGGTCAGCGGCTGAGCGGCCGGCGAAATCGGACGGTTGTCGTCGATACGGTCCAGTGGGCGATACGGATCGAGCGTGTGCGTGCTGATCCAGGTGATCAGGCCCAGCGCAATGATGATCAGCAGCGGCGCGCCCCAGATCACCAGTTCCAGCTGCGTCGAGTGATCCCAGTCCGGATCGTATTTCGCCGCCGTATTGCTCTGGCGATAGCGCCATGCGAAAAATATGGTCAATGCGATCACCGGAACGATGATCAGCAACATCAACAGGGTCGAAACGACGATCAGATGGGCCTGCTGGTCCGCAATGTCACCGGATGGATTCAAAACCACCGAGTTACAGCCGGCTAGCAAAACCAGCGGGAGCGCAAGCATCCCGCGACGCGCAAGGGAGGAAATCATGCCGTAAATTTGCAGTACAAGGATATGGAGATATGCTACTGTAACCGTACCGGCACGCATTGGCGATAGGACGTTTTGTCCTACCCTCTGGCAAGCCGAGCAGGAAAACTAGCTTGTGATGCGTGCCAGTATCTGCTGTATCTGATCAGAAGAGAGAGGATGACCATGGCCAACACACATCATACCGGCGAAATGTCCGGTGAGTTTGCTCCATTTTCCACCAGCAGCGGCGCGCGGGCGATCAACACCCGCAATACGCACATCGCCCCGAGCGAGATCGCTGTCGGCGTCGTGATCGGCCGCACTTCCGAGTACTTCGACTTCTTCGTCTATGCAATCGCCTCGGTGCTGGTCTTCCCTGCGGTGTTTTTCCCCTTCGCTAGCAATCTGCAGGGTACGCTGTATTCCTTCATGATCTTCGCCTTCGCCTTCCTGGCGCGGCCGCTGGGCACGATTGCCTTCATGGGCATCCAGCGGCGTTTCGGCCGCGAGATCAAGCTGACCGCCGCACTGTTTCTGCTCGGCAGCTGCACCGCCGGCATTTCGCTGCTGCCGACTTATGAACACGCCGGCACGCTGGCGATCGTGCTGTTGGCGCTGCTGCGCCTCGGTCAGGGAGCAGCCGTCGGCGGTTCCTGGGACGGCCTGCCTTCGCTGTTGGCGCTGAACGCACCGCAAAACAAGCGCGGATGGTATGCGATGCTGGGACAGCTCGGCGCGCCGGCCGGCTTCCTCGTGGCGGCCGGCCTGTTCAGCTACCTGCTGTCCGAGATTTCGCTGACCGACTTCCTCGACTGGGGCTGGCGCTATCCGTTCTATGTCGCTTTCACGATCAACGTGGTGGCGCTGTTCGCCCGTCTGCGTCTGGTGTCTACGCCGGAATACGCGCATTTGCTCGACGAACGCGAGCTCGAACCCGTCAGCGTCATGGAGGTAAGCCGTTCGCAAGGACGCAATGTGATCATCGGCGCACTGGCGGCGCTGGCCAGTTATGCGCTGTTTCATCTGGTCACCGTGTTTCCGCTGTCATGGATCAGCATCTATTCGTCGCGCTCGATTCATCAGTTCCTGATGCTGCAGATGCTGGGTGCAGTATTCATGGCGCTCGGCGTCGTGCTGTCCGGCGTGATCGCGGATCGCCTTGGCCGCCGCACCACGCTCGGTGTGCTCGCGGTGCTGATTGCCGTATTCAGCTGTTTCGTGCCGATGCTGATGGGCGGTAGCGAATCGGGCCAGGACATTTTCATCCTCGTCGGCTTCTCCCTTCTCGGTCTGTCCTATGGTCAGGCCGCAGGTGCGGTCAGCGCGCAATTTGCGAAACGCTATCGCTATACCGGCGCTGCCTTGACTTCGGATCTCGCTTGGTTGACCGGCGCTGCCTTCGCTCCGCTGGTCGCCCTGAGCCTGTCGTCGGAATTTGGTTTGTCCTACGTCAGCCTCTATCTGCTGTCGGGCGCAGTCGGGTCGCTGGCGGCACTAAGCCTGAACCGCGCACTCGAAATTCGAAATTAAAAAGCACTTGGCCGGCTGCGTGCCGGCAAAACGAAAAACGCCGGACTTGCTCCGGCGTTTTTCTTTGCGCTTCTCTATCAATAAGGAAGCCTGGCGCTGCCGTCAGACCGACCTCATGTCTTCTGCGCGTCCTCGGTCACGGCGCTGGCCTCGATGAAGCGTCGACGCATCGGCGAGAGAATCAGTTTGGCCGAAATGCCCGCACCAATCGTGACGACTGCGGCCAGAATGAAGACCCGGTTCCAGTTGCCGCCGACGGCCAGCACGGAAGCCAGCGGCACCAGCAATGCCGCCGCCCCTTTGGCGGTATACAAGGTGCCGGCATTGGCGGTGGCGTATTTGCTGCCGAAGGTATCGCCGCAAATGGCGGGGAAAATCGAGAAGATTTCGCCCCAGAACATGAAAATCAGCGCAGCAAATACGACAAAAGCGATCGGCTGATGGCCGTATTGCATCATGCCGAGCAGTGCCAGCCCCTCGCCGATAAAGACAATCATCATGGTGTTTTCGCGGCCGATCTTGTCCGATAGGAAACCACACAAGGGACGCGTCAGGCCGTTGGCAACGTTATCGATCGACAGAGCCATCGTCAGCAGCGGCAAGGTGGCGCCGAAAATAGTGATGGGATAGGAGGCAATGCCGTAGTCATGCGCGATCGGGCCGAGCTGGGCAGTGGCCATCACGCCGCCGGCAGCGACGAGTACATAAATTAGATAAATCAGCCAGAAAACCGGTTTTTTCAGCATTTGCCCCGGCGTATAGTCGATGCGGCTAATCGTCCGCGATGCCGCCATTACCAGGTGCGCCACATGCGGACGGATCAGGAACAGGGCAAGAATGAAGATGGCCGTGCCCTGAATGATGCCGAAGGTAAGAAAGGTGCGTTCGTAACCGGCGCTGTCGATCATATCGGCAATCGGAATCACCGTTACCGCTGCGCCGGCGCCAAATCCCGCCGCGGTCAAGCCCGCCGCCAACCCGCGCCGGTCCGGAAACCATTTCAGGGCGTTCCCCACGCATGTGCCGTACACGCAGCCTGCACCGATTCCGGAGATCACCGCGGCGGTATAAAGCATGGTCAGCGAGTCGGCGTAGCTATTGAGTATCCAGCCTACCGCGGCAAAGATGCCGCCGCCGGCCACCACCGGACGCGGGCCGAACTTGTCGCCCAACCACCCTTCAATCGGCACTAGCCAGGTTTCCACCACAATGAAGATCGAGAACGCAAACTGGATCGCTGCGATTCCCCAGTGATGCTTGCTCTCGATCGGTTCGACGAACAGAGTCCAGCCGTATTGCAAGTTGGCCACCAATCCCATGCACAAAATACCAATGACCAGTTGCGCCCATCGGTTCCGGTATCCACCCGTCTTTTCGACCACTGCCGTGCTCTGCGCCTCGACCATGCCCATCTCCTTAAAAAAATCGCAACACCCTGCATCGGCAGGGATAGGGAGAGGTGAGTGTAGCGCCGCCAGCTAAATTCGGCTTGGCGCCTTGAATTATCAAGAAACCATCCCTATACTTGGCACTCGCTGAGGTAGAGTGCTAACAAGCCACCTCATCCGACTAATGACACCCGCAGCCGGCTTCAGCCGTCTGCACAACAATAGCCAATCAACCATAGTAATAAGGAGTTTGTATGAACCTTCGTCCTTTGCACGATCGCGTCATCGTCAAGCGCCTCGACCAGGAAACCAAGACTGCGTCCGGCCTCATCATCCCTGAAGCAGCCGCAGAAAAACCTGATCAAGGCGAAGTCCTGGCCGTCGGCAACGGCAAGATCCTGGAAGACGGCAAGGTCCGTCCGCTGGACGTCAAAGTTGGCGATCGTGTGCTGTTCGGTAAATACGCCGGCCAGACCGTCAAGGTCGACGGCAACGAAGTCCTCGTGATGCGCGAAGAAGACATCATGGCCATCGTGCAGAAGTGATCCAGTCACATAACGAATAACAGGAGTTAAAACATGGCAGCTAAAGAAGTGGTATTCGGCGACGCAGCCCGTGCCAAGATGGTCGAAGGCGTCAACATTCTGGCGAACGCCGTCAAAGTCACCCTGGGCCCGAAAGGCCGTAACGTCGTGCTCGAACGTTCGTTCGGCGCACCGACCGTCACCAAGGACGGCGTTTCCGTTGCAAAAGAAATCGAACTGAAAGACAAACTGCAAAACATGGGTGCGCAGCTCGTGAAGGAAGTGGCATCGCGCACCAGCGACAACGCTGGCGACGGCACCACGACCGCGACCGTGCTGGCACAGGCAATCGTTCGTGAAGGCATGAAGTTCGTCGCCGCTGGCATGAACCCGATGGACCTGAAGCGCGGTATCGACAAGGCTGTTGCTGCAACCGTTGAGCAACTGAAGACCATCGCCAAGCCATGCACGACCAGCAAGGAAATCGCGCAGGTCGGCTCGATCTCGGCCAACAGCGACACCTCGATCGGCGAGCGCATTGCTGAAGCGATGGAAAAAGTCGGCAAGGAAGGCGTCATCACCGTGGAAGACGGCAAATCGCTGAACGACGAGCTGGATATCGTCGAAGGCATGCAGTTCGACCGCGGCTACCTGTCGCCGTACTTCATCAACAACGCCGACAAGCAAACCGCGATCCTGGAGAATCCATTCATCCTGTTGTTCGACAAGAAAATTTCGAACATTCGCGACCTGCTGCCGGTACTGGAGCAAGTGGCAAAAGCCGGCCGTCCGCTGCTGATCATCGCCGAAGACATCGAAGGCGAAGCCCTCGCAACGCTGGTGGTTAATAACATCCGCGGCATCCTGAAAACCTGCGCAGTGAAGGCTCCTGGCTTTGGCGATCGTCGCAAGGCGATGTTGGAAGACATCGCAATCCTGACCGGCGGTCAAGTGGTGGCAGAAGAAGTCGGCCTGACGCTGGAAAAAGTCACGCTGGATCAGTTGGGCCAAGCCAAGCGCATCGAAGTGGCGAAGGAAAACACCACGGTCATCGACGGCAACGGTCAGGCTGCTGCAATCGAAGCACGCGTCAAGCAAATCCGCGCGCAGATCGAAGAAGCGACCTCGGACTACGACCGTGAAAAACTGCAGGAACGCGTGGCCAAGCTGGCAGGCGGTGTGGCAGTGATCAAGGTTGGCGCTGCCACCGAAGTCGAAATGAAAGAGAAGAAAGCCCGTGTCGAAGACGCGCTGCACGCAACCCGTGCTGCGGTCGAAGAAGGCATCGTTCCAGGCGGCGGCGTCGCACTGCTGCGTGCACGCGCCAACCTGAACGTCAAAGGCGACAACTCCGATCAGGAAGCCGGTATCCGCATCGTGCTGCGCGCGATGGAAGAGCCACTGCGCATGATCGTGCAGAACGCCGGTGAAGAAGCATCGGTCGTTGTCGGCAAGGTATTGGAAGGCAAAGGCAACTTCGGCTACAACGCTGGCAATGGCACCTATGGCGACATGGTCGAAATGGGCGTCGTCGATCCGGCTAAGGTCACTCGTTCGGCACTGCAAAACGCAGCATCGATCGCCGGCCTGCTGTTGACCACCGATTGCATGGTGGCGGAAGTCGTCGAAGACAAGCCAGCAATGCCTGACATGGGCGGTATGGGTGGCATGGGCGGTATGGGCGGCATGATGTAATTGCCGTTCGCCGGCTGGCATCCGCGCGATGCCGGCCGCCAATGCAAAAAAGCCCGCAAGGTTTACGCCTTGCGGGCTTTTGTTTTACCGCCTGCTACCGATTAGCGTCTGCGCGGCCTCTGCTCTGCCGCATCTTCTTCCTCTTCCTCGTCCGCTTCCACATCACTCAGAGACTCCGGCGGCTGATAACTCGCCAGCAGCGCTTCACGGCTTGCCGGCGTTTCGAGGCTGATACGCCCCAACGCGCCGCTGCGGTAATCCTGCAGCATCGTATGAGCCGCCTTCTCCAGATCGAACTCGCCGCCCTTGATGCGATATGCGCGCTTCTTGGCAATGCCTTCGATCACCGCCACGCCATCGGTGCCTTCGGTCGCAATGCTGTAGCGTGCCGACAGAAGCTGTGGGTAGTGCTGCAGCAAAATGTCGGCAAGGAAGGTCGCGACTTCCTCTTCGATCAGCGCATTGCTGCCGATCGCATGGCTGGCAGCCAGCATCAAGCCGTCGCTCGGATGTTCGATCTTCGGCCACATCATTCCCGGCGTATCGGTCAGCACGATGTTGTTGCCGAGATAGAGGCGCTGCTGGGTCTTCGTCACGGCCGGTTCATCGCCAACCTGCGCGACACGCTTTTTCAATAACGCGTTCATCAGCGTCGATTTTCCGACGTTCGGAATGCCCATGATCATGATGCGCAGGGGCTTCAAGGCGGTACCGCGATGCGGTGCGATCTTCATGCAGATGCCTGGAATCTTTGCAACGTCGGCCGGCTTCTTGCAGCTGAGGGCGACCGCGTGCACGTCCTTTTGCGCATTGTAGAAAGCAAGCCATTGCTTGGTCGCTTCGGGATCGGCGAGGTCGGCCTTGTTGAGTATTTTCAGGCACGGGCGCTGACGGAATGTGCGCAGCTCTTCGATCATCGGATTGCGGCTGGCCTGCGGCACGCGCGCATCCAGTACTTCGATGATCATATCGGTCTTCTCCATGGCTTCCGCCGCCTTTTTGCGGGCGGCGTTCATGTGACCGGGGAACCATTGGATGGACATGCGCAAGACTCTGTAACGAAGCAAGCCGCTATTCTACCTGTTCGCCTCAGCCATCCCTCACACTGTCATACGGGCGTCACATGCAGCACGCATACTTCGCGTCATTGCGCTGACGGGGTCCGGCGCTATACAGGATCCCGACCAATTCCTCGCGGCGGCACAGCCGCCGCCATGCGACCGCATCGGCGCACATCTCTGCCACCGCCCGCAGGTCGCAGCCATCCGGATAATGAGCACAAGCGCATACAACTACGGTTCCGATCAATCGGGGCTGATCTGGGGCTTCCTATTCGGGCGCGAGCGCAAGGCTGTCGCAATCGATGCCGATGCCGCCGCTACTTGGCTGCAGCAGGGCGATCCAGCCACCGACGAATTCCTCTGGCTGCATTTCAATCTCAGCAATACCGCGAGCGAAAAATGGATGCGCGACCATGCGGGTATCGATGAAGCCTTCAGCCAGGCGCTGCATGACGGTTCGCGCTCGACGCGCGTGGAACTTGGCGATAGCAGCCTGCTGGCCGTCGTCAACGACGTGCTGCACGATTTTTCGCTCGATTCGGCCGACATCGCGACGCTATGGCTGCAGGTCAGTCGGCGTATGGTCGTCAGCACGCGACGCACGCCGCTGAAATCGATCGAGCGCCTGCGCCAGGCAGTCGCCAGCGGCGACACGATTCGCTCGTCGCTTGAGCTGCTGATCCATTTGTTCCGCGATCAGGCCGATGTGCTGGTGAACATCGTGCGACAGGCGACGGCGCGTGTCGACAAGGTCGAGGACAATCTTTTGGCCGGACGGCTGACGGAACGGCGCGCCGATCTGGGAGCGTTGCGCCGCGTGCTAGTCCGCCTGCAACGCCTGCTGGCGCCGGAACCTGCAGCACTGTTCCGTCTGCTGCAACGCCCACCGACCTGGATGAGCGAAACCGATCTACAAGAACTGCGACAGTCGACCGAAGAATTCTCGGTGGTGCTGAACGACATGAGTTCGCTGCAGGAGCGCATCAAGCTGCTGCAGGAAGAAATCGCCGCGCAGGTCAATGAGGAAAACAATCGCAGCCTGTACGTGCTGACGGTCGTCACCGTGCTGGCGCTGCCGATCAACATCATCGCCGGCCTGCTCGGCATGAATGTCGGCGGCGTACCGCTGGCGCAGGACACACACGGTTTCTGGATCGTGGTCGCGATCGTCGTGACGTTTACGCTTGCCGTCGTCGGCTTGCTCGTGCACCGCCAAAAGCGCGATTAGCGCTTTCCTCATAGCGGCACTGCGCCGCGCCCCTGACTTGCCGATCTCGCATAGAATCTGGATGCATCGCATCCGGCTTTTCCTTCAACATTACGCGCCGTGAAAAGGCGCATCTCATGGAAGATCGCATGTTCGCCAAATTGCATGGAGTAGCCAGACAAGTCGGTGAAATCGTCGTCGGCAAGGAATTGCAGATACGCCAGGCTCTGGTTTGTCTGCTGGCGGGAGGCCACCTACTGATCGAAGACGTACCGGGTGTCGGTAAAACCACGCTCGCGCATGCACTAGCCATTTCGCTCGGGCTGAAGTTCAACCGCCAACAATTCACCAGCGATCTGCTGCCAGCCGACGTGATCGGCATTTCGATTTTCGATCGCGAGAAGAACGGCTTCGTTTTTCATCCTGGCCCGGTCTTCACGCAGGTGCTGCTGGCCGACGAAATCAATCGCGCCACGCCGAAGACGCAATCGGCCTTGCTGGAAGCGATGGAAGAACATCAAGTGACGGCTGACGGCGTCACGCGCGATCTGCCAGTCCCTTTCTTCGTGATCGCCACACAGAATCCCTCGCATCAGATCGGCACTTTTCCGCTACCGGAATCGCAAATGGATCGCTTCCTGATGTGCATCTCGCTCGGCTATCCCGATGCGGCCGCTGAACGCGCGTTGCTGATGGGTGAAGATCGGCGCGTGCTGCTGAAAGCAATGCGCATGGCAATGCAGCCGGCCGACCTGCTGGCCGCGCGCACTGCGCTGAAGGACATCCATGTTTCGCCGACGCTGATCGATTACATCCAGGCACTGGCATTGGCATCACGCCAGAACGGCATGTTCGCCGAAGGCTTGAGCCCGCGCGCCACGCTTGCGTTGTTGCAGGCGGCACGAGCATGGGCCGCGATGGAAGGCCGCAATCACGTGATTCCGGAAGATGTGCAGGCAGTATTGGTGCCGGTTGCCGCGCACCGCCTGCGCTCGCTGAAATCCAGTGGCGGTCTCGCGCTCAACAGCCGCGACCTGGTGCTGCAGTTGATGAAGTCGGTCAAGGTCTGAGCGGAGTTCCGCAATGAACCGCACCACCACATTGCGCCAGCGCGCGGCACAGCGCCTGTTCAAGTGGGGGGCGGCCGAAATCGGCGAAGTCGTTCTGAACCAGCGCCGCATCTACATCTTGCCCACGCGCGCCGGGCTGGCTTACTGCATCATGCTGGTGGTGCTTTTCCTCGCCTCGATCAATTACAGCCTGAGTCTCGGTTTCGCGTTGAGCTTTTTGCTGGCTTCCTGCGCACTGATCGATATGCACCTGACCCATCGCAATCTTGCGCATCTGCATTTGTCTCCGGGGCGTGCGTCTGCCGTGTTTGCCGGACAGGAGGCGCAGTTCGAACTGCATTTCATCAACCCGCGCAAGAGCGATCGCTATGCAATCTGGATTGGCTTTATCGATACACCGATCGACAGCATCGAACACGTGATCGATATCACCGCAGCCGGGAGCAGCACCGTCACGCTGACGACGGCGAGCATGGAACGCGGCTGGCTGCCCATCCCGCGCATTCGTTTGCGCACGCAATTTCCGCTCGGCCTGATGCGTGCCTGGAGCTACTGGCGGCCCGCATTGCAAGTGCTGGTATATCCGGCGCCGGAGGAAAACGCTCCGTCACTGCCGCTGGCGCAAGGAGACAAAACGGATGGAAACGGTGCGGCAGGCCACGATGACTTTGCCGGCATACGGCCGTATCAGGCAGGCGATTCGCCGCGCCTGCTCGCATGGCGGCAGATCGCACGCAGCGATCATCAGGCGCTCATTGCCAAACAATTCGAAGGCGGACTTGCGAGCGAACTGGTCCTGGATATCCACCGTCTGCCGCAAGCGATGGATATCGAATTGAAGCTGTCACGCATGACCGCCTGGGTGCTGGCAGCCGAAGCGCACGGCCTGCCTTACGCTTTCCGCCTCGGCCAGCAATACTTTCCCGCAGCGGTCGGCCCCGCGCACCAGGCCGCTTGTCTACAGGCGCTGGCACTCTACGGACATGCCACATGAAGCCGACGCTTCCAAGCGCTGCGCGCCCGATCTCGCGTCCCATGTCACGCGACAAGGCCGATACGCTGCTATTGCTGCTGGCCTGCGTGCTGGTGCTGGCACCGCAGGCCGCGAACCAGCCCTCATGGATCACTGCAACCGGCGGCGTGCTGCTGCTATGGCGCAGCTGGATCACTTTCCGCGGCAACCGGATGCCGTCGCGCTGGTTGCTGCTGCCGATCGCGGCAGCGACCATGGGTGGCGTGTTTGCCACCTTCGGCACCTTGCTTGGACGGGAAGCCGGCGTGGCGATGCTGGCGCTGCTGCTGATCTTCAAGCTGCTGGAAATGCATGCAAGACGCGATCTGTTTGTCGTGGTCTACCTCAGCTTCTTCATACTGCTGACGAATTTCTTCGATTAGCAAAGCATCGGTACCGGCCTGCTGACGATCGCTGCGGTCATCGCCTTGCTGTGGGCACAGCTTTCCTTCCAGTACACCGGCGTGGTGCCGTCGTTGCGCCGGCGCCTGCGCAGCGCACTCTTCATCTTCGCGCTCGCTGCACCATTGACCGTCGTGTTGTTCACGCTGTTTCCGCGTATTCAGGGCCCGCTGTGGGGCTTGCCCAAGGATGCGAACGCCGGGCGAAGCGGTCTGTCGGATAGCATGACGCCGGGAAATATCGCCAATCTTGCGCTGTCGAACGGAGTCGCCTTTCGCGTCAAATTCATTGACCCGATGCCTCCCCCCTCAAAACTGTACTGGCGCGCCATCGTGCTCAATCACTTCGATGGCCGTACCTGGACGCGCCATGCACCGGCCTCGAACGATGCGCCGGCATTGGTGCAAGCGCATTCGCTCGTACGTTATCAGTTGACGCAAGAGCCGGCATCGCGGCCATGGTTATTCGCACTGGACATGCCAAACAGCATTCCGCGGATCGCCGACCGGCGTGTGGTGCTGACGTCCGACATGCAGCTGACGGCGCAAGAACCCGTCGACGAACGCGTGCGTTACGAATTGACGTCGGCACTCGATTACACCCTACAGGCGGATGCTTCACCGGCCGTACTGAACGACAATCTGCTTTTGCCGATTTCCTATAACCCCGCGACATTGCGCTTTGCTGCCGCGGTACATAGCCGCTTCGCCACTGACGACGCGCGCATCAGGGCCGTGCTCGATTTCTTCGGAAACAGGAACAATCACTTTGTTTATAGCCTGCAGCCGGCTCTGCTCGGCCGGAACAGCGTGGACGAATTCCTGTTCCAGACACGCTCCGGTTTTTGCGAACACTATGCCGGCGCCTTCGTCGTATTGATGCGCGCGATGGGCATTCCCGCACGAGTAGTCACCGGCTACCAAGGCGGCGAACGCAACCCAGTGGACGGATTTCTGATCGTACGGCAATCGGATGCGCATGCTTGGGCGGAAGTATGGCTGCCGACACGCGGCTGGATACGTGTCGATCCCACCGCAATGGTGTCGCCAGACCGCATTCAGCGTGACGTGGCCACCACAGCAGAAAACGAACCGATCCTGGGCGGACTGATCACCATGAATACCGGCCGCAATTCATTGCTCGCTGCCTTGCGCTATCGCTGGGATGCGGTCAACAACGGCTGGAATCAATGGGTGTTGAATTACACACCGCAGCGGCAAAAGAGTTTGCTGCACTCGCTGGGCTTGGATAACATAGCTGCGCAGACGCTGTTTCTGCTCGCCGCAGTGGCATCCGCGCTGATCTTCGCGTTTGGTTTAGTTATGCTGATCGGTCGCCGCAACGTAGATCCGATTGAACTTGCTTATAGCCAATTGTGCAAGCGACTCGCTCGGCGCGGCCTATCGCGACTGCCATTTGAAGGACCACGCACGTATCGTGCGAGACTGTCGAGCGCAGCGGCGTTGCCGGCAGAAACGAGAACGGCGGCCGAGCGGTTCCTGACTCTGCTGGAAGAAGCGCGCTATGCTGCGCTGGATGCCGCCGCGCGTACGAAGCTGTTGTTCGAACTCAAAAAACTGCTGAACCGAATCCGATGATCTTTCCGTTGCGTCCTGCCCGCCCGCTGTCCCTTGCCATTGCCCTGCTGATTTCGCTCTCCTTCCTTGCCGTCCCTTCCTTTGCCGCGAAGGCGCGCAAAGTGCAGGCGCAGGATGAAGAATTCGTCAACTTCGCACAATGGGGCGAAGTGAATGCTTTCATCGATCAGATGGTGGCCGAGCACGGCTTTGACAAAAACCAGCTGCAATCGATATTGCGCCAGGCGCGCTACCTCAACAGCGCAATCCAGCTGGTGAAGCCGGCGCCGCCAGGCAAGCCGAAGAACTGGAATGCGTACCGCAACCGTTTTGTCGAGCCGATCCGTATCGATGCGGGCGTCGCCTTCTGGAACACTTACGCCGACACGCTCGCACGCGCAGAAAACCAGTACGGTGTACCAGCCGAGATCATTGTCGCCATTCTCGGCGTAGAGACCATTTACGGTCGCAATACCGGCAACTTCCGCGTGATGGACGCGATCACGACACTGGCCTTCGCTTACCCCGATACACCGAATCGTGAAGCGCGCATGGCCTACTTCCGCAGTGAGCTCGAAAACACCCTGCTATTGGCGCGTGACGAGAACATTGATCCGTTTTCGCTCCTCGGATCTTATGCGGGTGCGGTTGGGCTGCCGCAGTT
>DATAHI010000069.1:0-8099 GCA_036263255.1 Oxalicibacterium sp.
TTGGCGGCACGCATCGAGAAAGCCGCTCATTCCGCCGCCTTCTGCAGGGCCTTTTTCGCCAATGCCTTGGCGGCTTTCTTGTACGGGCGGATGAAGGAGACGACGCAGAAGAAGAACAGAAGGGTCAAGGCGGTTTCTATCCAGCCCAGTGTCGATGACAAGCCGCGATCGCTCAGGCCGCGCACCACGCCTTCGGCCAGATACAGCAGGATCAGCATGGAGGCCCATTGCATCGTGTACAGGTCCCGCTTCCATATGCCGCGCAGCGGCAGCAGCAGCGGTACGATCTTCAGTACCAGCCAGGAGCCACCGGGGCGCAGCGGTGCCAGTGCCCATTCCCACGCAATGCCGAGCGCGATCAGCGCCAGCAGAGCGCCGACAGCGCCCATGTGAAGGAATCTTTGACGAGCCTCGTTCATCACGCCGCGCGCAGTTTGAGTGCGGTCTGTGCCAGACGCTGGCCGAGGGCGACGGCCAGCGTGCGCGATTCGTCGGTGATCGGGTGCATGCCGTTGACGCCTGACCAATGCGAAGCACCATAGGGCGTACCGCCGCTGGCGGTCGTCATCAGTTCTGGCTGGGTATAGGGAACCCCCAGGATCAGCATGCCGTGATGCAGCAGCGGCACCATCATCGACAGCAGCGTCGATTCCTGCCCCCCATGGAGGCTGCCGGTCGAGGTGAACAGGCAAGCCGGCTTGCCGGCCAGCGCGCCGGACAACCATTGCGCCGTGGTGCCATCGAGGAAGTACTTCATCGGTGCGGCCATGTTGCCGAAGCGGGTAGGGGAGCCGAGCGCCAGTCCCGCGCATTCTTCCAGATCGCGCAATTCAACGTAGGGCGCGCCGCTGTCAGGCACTGCGGGTTCGGTCGCTTCGGTTACCGTGGAGACGGCCGGCACGGTACGTAGTCGCGCTTCGCAACCCGTTACGCTGTCGACGCCTTGCGCGATGAATTCCGCGAGCTTGCGCGTGGCGCCATGCCGCGAATAATAGAGAACAAGAATGGGGAGCAGCGGAGTAGTCATGCTTGGTATTATAGGGCTCTTGTCAGTCCGATTATCGTTCGCTCGTGCAAGCGGCGCGTCGGCCGACAGCCAGCGAGACGGCGGCTGCTTGTACCGATGTGCCGTCTTTTTTCATGCCGAAACAGCGTCGTCCGATTGCGGCGCCTCGAATAAAAACATGGCGATCATCACTGCATGAAACTTTTCAATTTGCCGTTCACCCAGGAACTGAGCTGGTCGCAGATCCGCGATCTGTGCCGTTTCGCCGCGCGCCGCCTTGACGAGGAACGCCTGCCGCAAGTCGCAGGCAGCCTGACTTTCACCACGGTGCTCGCGCTCGTGCCCATTTTGACGATTGCACTGGCGATATTCACCACCTTTCCCTTGTTTCATACCTTCCGCGCCTCGCTCGAAGCCTATTTTGTGCAGAACCTGATGCCGAAAGGTATCGCCAACACCATACTGGGTTATCTGACGCAATTCTCGTCGAAGGCAACGCGGCTGTCGGCGGTCGGCGCGGTCGCGCTGATCGTGACGGCGGTCATGATGATGCTGATGATCGACCGCGTGTTCAACCAGATCTGGCGCGTGAAGACGCGGCGTCCGATTGCGCAGCGCATTCTCGTTTACTGGGCGCTTGTGACGCTCGGGCCGCTGCTGATCGGCGTCTCGATTTCCCTCACTTCCTATTTGTTTACTGCGACCAATGGTGTGGTGCGGCATGTGCCTTTCATCGGTGCGGTCTTTTTCTCGCTGGTGTCGGTATTGCTGAGCACCTTTGCCTTCACGGCGATGTATGTCGTCGTGCCGAACCGTCTGGTTGAATGGCGCGATGCCTTATGCGGCGGTTTGCTGGCCGCAGTGGCCTTCGAGATCGTCAAGCGGTTGTTCGCAATCTTCGTGGTCAAGGTGCCGACCTACACCGTGGTGTATGGTGCGGTCGCTGCATTTCCGATTTTTCTGGTGTGGATTTATCTCGGCTGGCTGATCACTTTGGGTGGAGCGGTGGTGACCGCAGCGCTGCCGGTCGTCAAATACGAACGCTGGTGGCATGTGCCGCAACCTGGCAGCGCCTTCGTCGATGCGATGGCCTTGCTGGGGGTACTTTTCGACGCGCGCAGCGCGCAGCAGACGGCAGTGGTCGATACGCAAATGCTGCGCACCCGCACCCGTCTGGGTTTCGAGGAGGCGGAAACGCTGCTGGAAAAAATGGTCGAGGCTGGCTGGGTCGGACGCATCAAGTCCGACGGTCCGCGACGTCTGCAATGGGGAAAACGCATTACGGACGGGCTGGACCGCTGGACCCTGCTGATTCATCCGGACAAATTGCGTTTGGCGGACGTTTACCGCATGTTTGTCTTTGACGCCTCAGGTCACAATCAGGCGCTGGCGCTGCAGGTCGAGCGTGCAGTCGAGCGCGGCCTCGAGCAGACGCTCACCGAACACTTCAATACGCCGGCCTAGAACGACACCTGGCCGGTCAGCATCTGCCAGTACAACAGCCAGGCAGCGGCAAACGCGTAGACGGGCTGCCGGAACGAGCGCGGCCAGTTTTTCTCGAACAGGAAGTGCCCGCTCCACGAAAAGCCGTAGAACGCGACGATAGATGCCAGCAGCCACCACGCATTGCCGGTCAGCGCCAGCATCGCGAGAAAGACCAGCGCCAGCGTGGATCCGATGAAATGCAATTGCCGCGAGCTGCGGTCGCTGTGTTCCGTCAGATAGCGCGCGTAAAAACTGGCGAACGACTGACGAGGTTCATGTACCGATTTTTCTGTTAGTGCGCTCATGATCGTTCTCCTCTCGCAAGATCTGTATTCAGCATAGGTTGCCGCTACACGCTGTCAACCCGAATCGATGCCTGCATCGATGCAACGTTGCACATGACGGGTCGCAATTGCGGATCGTGGAATC
This sequence comes from Oxalicibacterium sp., assembly GCA_036263255.1. Lineage (GTDB taxonomy): Bacteria > Pseudomonadota > Gammaproteobacteria > Burkholderiales > Burkholderiaceae_D > Oxalicibacterium. Next base: position 2,921 of record DATAHI010000069.1, read on the forward strand.
GATTAAACGGATCTCGGAACAAATGCATATCTCGATGGATATTTCATTGCGACATGCTGTCGTACGAGCGCGTGCCCTTGGCTTTTTTGCGCGGCATGCACTACATTGAATCAATCGACACGCATAAGGGGACGGCGCCATGAAAGTATCCGAAATACTGAAGGTCAAAGGCAATATCCTGTTCACGGTTACACCCGATACGCCGATGCAGGACGCGGTCAATGTAATGGTGGAAAAGGATATCGGTTCGCTGGTCGTCATGGAGAGCGGCAAGCTGATCGGCATGCTGAGTTTCCGCGAGGTCATGGCGACACTTCATGCGAATGGCGGGTCCATCGGTCGCGATGCCGTGCGTCAGCATATGGACGCAAGCCCGCTGACAATCAGCTGCCAGACCGAAGTGGACGAAGTACGGCGCCTGATGCTGAATCACCATGCGCGCTACGTACCGGTGCTGGATCAACAGCATCTGGTCGGTGTGATCTCTTTCTACGACGTCGCCAAGGCGATTCTCGAAGCGCAGAGCTTCGAGAACCAGATGCTGAAATCCTATATTCAGGATCAGCCGCTGATGGCAGTCGAGCAGGGCGAATAGAACGGGTAGAGTTGGCGTCTGCCTGATTGCAGGGCCGAGCGCGACAGGCGCTCGGCTTTCTCGTGCAGTTTTTGACTGCGTTTTCGCCACATTTCACCGGGCCGCTTTACAATCCGCAAGCCCGCGAGGCACCCGCCTCGTGCCGATTTCACGGATATGTCATGCGTCGACCCAGCCAGTTTGCCCTTTTCGCGCAGCGCCGCTTCGCGCCTTTCTTCTGGACGCAATTTTGCGGCGCATTGAACGACAACGTATTCAAGACCGGCTTGTTGACCGCGCTGACTTTCGACGCGCTCAGTTGGACGACGCTCGACCGCGGCATGCTGAACAACCTGATCCCCGGGCTGTTCATTCTGCCGTTCGTGTTGTTTTCGGCACTGGCCGGCCAGATGGCCGACAAGTTCGAAAAGGCGCGTTTCGTGCGCTGGATCAAGTTGCTGGAAATCGCCATCATGCTAGTGGCGGCCATCGGCTGGTGGCAGCGCAACCTCTGGTTACTGATTGCCGCCGTCGCCGGCATGGGCTTGCATTCCACCTTATTCGGCCCGATCAAATACGCCTATCTTCCGCAAAAGCTGAACGAAAACGAATTAATCGGCGGCAACGGTGTGGTCGAGATGGGCACCTTTGTCGGTATCCTGTTGGGCGAAGTGCTGGGCGCGGTGCTGGTTTCGCATCAGCCTTGGGGCATTACGCTGATTGCTTCCGGCAGCCTGGCAATCGCCTTGGCTGGGTGGCTGTGCAGCCGCGCAATCCCGTTATCGCCGGCACCGGCACCATCCCTGCAGATACGCTGGAATGTCTTTGCGGAATCGGTCCGTAATCTACGCTTTTCCAGCCGGAACCGTCCAGTCTTTGTGGCAATGCTCGGCAATTCCTGGTTCTGGTTCTATGGCGCGATCGTGCTTGCGCAATTTCCGCTGTATGCGAAAGAGACGCTGCATGGCGATCACAGCGTTTTCGTATTGCTGCTGACGGTATTCTCCTTCGGCATCGGGATCGGTTCGCTGTTGTGCGAAAGGCTATCGGGACACAGGATAGAAATCGGTTTAGTGCCTTTCGGCGCGATCGGCCTGAGCGTATTCGGCTTCGATCTGTATGCGGCAAGCTTAGCCTATGGCGGACTGACGGCAGTCGATGCGTTCGGATTCGTGCAGCAGTCGGGCGGTATGCGCATCCTGTTCGACTGTTTGTTGATCGGTGCCTTCGGCGGTTTTTACATCGTGCCGCTGTTCGCCGTGATTCAGACCCGCTGCGATCCGCAGCATGTGTCGCGCACCATCGCCGGCGTGAATATTTTGAATGCCTTGTTCATGGTCGTTGCGGCGCTGGCCGGCATGCTGTTGCTGAAAGCAGGATGCAGCATTCCGCAACTGTTCATGGTGACGGCATTGCTCAATGCAGCAGTCACGCTGAGTCTCTTCATCGCGATGCCGGAGTTCTGGCAGCGCTTTCGCATCTGGCTGCTGCGCCGCGATGCGTCAGCAAGGACTGAATAGGCGATCAGAGGCCGGGGTGCAGCTGGTCGTTGTCTGCCTGTTTGTGCGGCGCGACCTTCGGCAGGATCAGTGTGAACGTCGTGCCGACTCCGACAGCGCTTTGCACGCGAACGCGGCCGCCGAGAACGCCTGTAACGACGTTATGCGTGATATTTAAGCCGAGCCCCGAGCCGCCGGCACCGAGCTTGGTCGTGAAGAAGGGATCGAAGATGCGGTTCAGGTGCGAGGCAGGAATGCCGACGCCATCGTCGCTGACAGTGAGTTCGATCAGGCCGTCATCGTTTTCGCGCGCCGTAATCATGATGGTGCCCTGATTTCTGCCTTCGAAACCGTGCAGCAGCGCGTTATTGATCAAATTGGTCAGCACTTGGCCGAGCGGACCGGGATAGCTGTCGAAGTTGATGTCGCCCGGAATGCTTTGCTCGATGTTGAATGGACTCTTGCGGATCATTGGCCATAGCGTCAGCAGGATTTCGCTGACTACCTCTGCCAGTGAGAAGCTGCGGCGCTGCGAACTGGTCTGGTCGATTGCGACCTGCTTGAAACTGTTGACCAAGTCTGCGGCGCGGTGCAGGTTCCGCACCAGGATATCGCCGGCACGACCGACATCACCGAGATAATTTTCCAGCGTCGAACGCTTGATGCCCTTGCTGTCGCGGTAGTCCGCCGTCAATGCGGTGGTCTGATCGTTCAGGGTACTTGCGACCATCAGGCTGTTGCCAATCGGCGTGTTCAATTCGTGCGAAATGCCGGCGACCAATTCGCCCAGCGCCGCAAGCTTCTCGCTGTTGACCAATTCTTCCTGAGCCTGATTCAGGGCGTCCAGCGTCATCTCCAATTCCTGATTTGCCAGCTGTAACTCTTCGGTACGTTCGATCACGCGGTCTTCCAGTGTTGCGTTCAGTTCGCGGATCTCTTGTTCGATCAGGCGTTTTTCAGTCACGTCCTGGCAGGCGAGAATGCCGAAGTGTTCGCCTTCGAGCTGAAAGATATGGCCGGAAAAATGCACCAGCAATTTGCTGCCGTCGCCACGCGCCATCCACACTTCGCGATGTTTGCTGATGTCGCCGCTGGTCCGAAGTTCTTCCAGCAGCGTTTCACGATCCTGCGGATCGCAATACATGCCGAGATCGAGTGTGTTCATGCCGAGCACGGCCGCACGCGGACGCAGGAACAGCTGCTCGAACGCATAGTTGACGTCCTTGATCACGTTGTCTTCGTCGATCTGGGTGACGAACATCGGCACGGGTGTGGAGTGGAAGATGGCGGCGAAGCGCTGCTCGCTGATACGCAATTCCTCCTCTGCGTGTTGCCGTTCCAGTTCGGCTGCTGCTCGTTCGCTGAAGACCTGCAGCAGCGATTTCACCAGATCGGAATTGAGCAGCGGCCGCGAATGCATGACGGCCAGTACGCCAATCGCGTTGCCGTTGACGTCATACAGCGGGGCACCGGCATAACTTTCCCAGCCCTGTGCCGCAAGCGATGCGTCCTGCGGGAACAGCGACCGGATGTCGGTGGCGAATACGTTAAGGCCGGAGTCGAGCGTGCGCTCGTGCGGCGTGCCGGGAATCGCGAACTCCAGCTCGTCGGTCAGCTCTCCATGCAGATGGTAGGCGAGTGCACGCAGGCGGTTCGGTTCGCCCGGCGGACACAGTCCGATCAATGCGCAATCGGTGCGCAGCGCGGAGGCAAGGTCATTGACCAGTGATTCGAAGAAGGATTCGCCCGCTACGCCGCGCGTGCCTTGGGCAAGGCGGAGCAACGCATGGTCGGCCTCGGCCTTTTGCTCTTCCATCAGACGCTGGCTGGTGACGTCGCGCACTACTGCGAGCACATAGTCTTCCCCGCCGGCCGAAAAGACGACTGCACTGATCAGACAGTTGCGGATATCGCCGTTCTTGCGGCGCAGGCTCCATGAAAAATCGTGGACCGCCTTTTCCCGTTGCAGGCGGCGGAACAGCTGTTCGCGTTCTTTGGGGTAGAACCAGATGCGCAACTGTTGCTTGCTCTTGCCTTGCCATTCGTTGCGCGCATAGCCAACGACGTTTTCAAACGCTTCGTTGGCGTCGATCAGGACGTCGTCATCGAGACGGCTGATCGTCACGGCATCCGGGTTGCAGCGGAAAGCGGCAGCGAACTTTGCTTCCGACGAGCGCAATGCTTCGTCCGAGGGGACATCGATTGCCGTTGCGAGCAAACGATTGATGCCGCGTTCTTCGTCGACGAAATGATTGAAGTGCCATTCGCAACGGATGATGCGCCGATCGGCAGTGCGGTTGTCGTAAGTAGCCCGGACGACATCTACCTGCGCAGGTGTTTGCTGCAGCAGCATGTCGATCTGCGCTTGTTGTTCCCTCGATAGAAAATCGGCATGACGCCCCAGCATATCGGCACGGCGATAGCCGAATAGGCGTTCGGTCGCCGTATTCCATTCGACGATCTTGCGATGTTCGTCCCATTCGATGATGGCAACAGGATTGTGTTCGATCAGTGCGCGGAAATGCGCTTCGCGTTCATACAGTTCCAGTTCGACATGCGCGCGCTGTTCGATGTCGTCCAGCAATGCCCGCTGGTTCTCGTCAAATGTGCCGACCAAGTTGTGCAGGCTGAGCCGAGTTGCTTCCAGCCCTTGCGCAAGACGACCGATTTCGTCCATTCGCTTCCAGGCGATGGGCTGGTCGAGGCGATGTTGCGTCAGATTGGCCATGTGGGCGTTCAACTGCTGCAGCGGGCGAACCAGGCGTCGGTTGAGCAACAGCAGAATCAGCAAGATAGACAACACAATCTGCGCCGCCAGCGCGAATATCTGATGCTGCAGATTATCGAGCAGGAGCTGCTGAATATGCGCACCGCTGAATTCGATGTGCAGGGCGCCTATAGGCTGGCCGCGATAGAACACCGCGCTGCTTGCTTGAGCGATATAGCCGTTGCGGCGTTCCGTCCGCTCGGCAGAAGCGAAGGGGCGCTGGTTGCTGTCGCTGATATCGATGCGAACGAGGTCCTCGTTATGCAATAGCGCGCCATCGAGCGCCGCACTGGCTGCTGCACGATTGCCATTCCAGAGGTATTCCGATACGCCGTTCGC